>MWBF01000090.1 GCA_002068935.1 Chloroflexi bacterium ADurb.Bin325 | reverse complement strand
GCGGGAGACTCGGCGCGCGCCGCCTCCACCGCCTCGGCAAACGCGGCCTGCTCGCCGGCCTTCACGGCCCGTTGGTAGGCCAGCTCCAGCGCCTCGGGGTCTTCGGCCAGGCGTCGGAGATCCGTCTCTATCGGTTCAAGATGAGGTTTTGACATATCTGTCGCCTCCTTCGTGTTCGTCTCGGCCGGGGTCCGAAGCGGACCGGCCGCCTTGAGTTACTTTTTGCTTATCTGGACCGCATACCGCACGCCCCGGCGCTCGCCCCAAAACGTGTAGCGGCCCGCGCCGCCGCGGGCGGTGTACATGGCCGGCTCGCAGCAGTAGGCGATGGTGATGGCGTCGAACGTCGGCCCGACCTGCTGTCCGTCGTAGACCACAATGTACTGCTCGCCCCGCCGCGCGACGACGATCAACTTGCCGTCCAGCGCATACGGCGCATATACCGCATCCGCCGCATAGGCCGAGCGCAGATCCGCGCCGCCGTAGACCACCGTCGAGGTGCGGCCATCGTCGAAGGCCCAAGCCGCCTGGTCAGCAACGGAGAGCAGCCCCAGGTCGGGTGAATAGGTCGTGAAGCGCCCCAGATGAACCTTGTTCAACCGGCCATTCCGGGCCAGCAGATACAGGTCCAGGTTGAGGATGGGGATCGCGACCATACGCGTCTCGAACACGCCGGTCCCGATGGTCAGGCGGTGGCCGCGTTCGGTTCGGACCCCGGCGGCCGCCCGGTCTGCGTCATCCCAGGCGGGCCAGAACTGCTCGCCGAAGTACGCCTCGGCCTGGCGCCAGTCCGTTGCGCCCGGCGCGATAGGGCGCTCGCGCCACGCCAATCCGGCCGCCTCGGGCGAGACCGCGGCCGGCGGCGCGCTGGCCCCGCAGGCGGCGAGCAGCAGCACGGCGCCTATGAGCAGCAGCAAGATCGACGGGCGATTTTGATTCATCTCTGTTCGTTCCTGAACCGGATGGGCCGAAACCGGGCAGGCCGCGGCCGCGAATTGACATTGTATATCGGACGCCTGGCCGTGCAAACCGGTTCCCAACTACATGGCAGCGCCCAATGAAACGGAGGAGCGTCCTTCGACTGCGTCCGCACTGTGTGCGGCCTCCGCTCAGGATGCGGCTCGGAGTCGAAGGGGCGGCCATTTTCAGCGCATGTCCCGCCGGAGCTGTTGCCATTGGGCCATCCGGCCGATCTGCCATATAATCCAGGGGGCCTTGTTCCGAGCGACTTTGGCTGGAGGAGCGTGTGATCATCGCAGTCGTCGACGGCATGGGCGGCGGCATCGGCCAGCAGATCGTGACCCAGCTCCGCCAGGAGCTCCCGCTGGATGTGGAGATCCTGGCGTTGGGCGCGAACGCGGTCGCCACCGACCGCATGATGCAGGCGCGGGCCAGCCGCGGGGCCAGCGGCGAGAACGCCATCCGCGTCTCGATCAACCTGGCCGATTTCATCCTGGCGCCCATCGGCGCTGTGGTTCCCAACGCGATGATGGGCGAGATCACGCCGGCCATCGCCGAGGCCGTGGCAAACGCCCGCGGCTACAAGCTGCTGCTGCCGGTGAACCAGCCCCACTTCGAGATCGTGGGGATCGAGTGGAAGGCGCTGACCAAACAGATCAGCGCGGCCATCGCGGTCATCCGCGAGCGCGGCCGCGGTGGGGCGACATAGGCGTCCGTTCGAAAGCTCGCTCTGGTTTCCTCACCCCCCATCCCCCTCTCCTGGCGCTGGGCGAGCCTGCGGCTCGCACGCCAGGAGAGGGGGAGTCGAGGGGGTGAGGCCGGGCGTTCGACGGGGATAGGGGCGCATCTCCCCTTCCCCCGTCCCGACGGGGGAAGGGGCAGGGGATGGGGGCAATCTGGCCCCCACCCCGGCCCTCCCCCGCTGCGCAGGGGAGGGAGGCGTCCCCTTCCCTTGTTTTGACGGGGGATGGAGGCCGCCCGCGCGGGCGGTGTTTTGACAGCCTGGGGCCTTTGCGGTACACTACAGACATCCGGCGGCATGAAGCCGTCCGGGCCCGATCAGGTTCGAAGCGAGTCATGAAGACCACTGCCCCTGACATGTCAGGTCGCGGCGGTCTTTTTTGTGCGGAGGTCAAACCATGTGCGAAGCAACAGTCCTGGTCACCGCGGCCGATGGTGAGCACGTGCTGATGCGCGACGTGATGCAGGTGCGGCCGGAGGGCGACGTGCTCGTCTTCGCGTCGCTCCTGGGCGAGCAGAAGCTGGTGCGGGGACGCATCGATAAGATCGACCTGCTCAAGCATCGCATCTACGTGACGCCGCTGCCGGAGCCAGCCGAGGCCTGACCTCATCCCCGGCCCCTCGCAAGGGGGGAGCAAGCCCATACACGTGATTCGAGGCCATGAAGGTCATATCTGGCTGGACGCCTGGCCCTGCATGGCCTCAGTGTTTACAATCAGGAAGGAGGTCACCCATGTCCATGAGCGACATCGAGAAGCTGCGCCTGCTGCTGCCGCACTGGTTGGAGCACAACGCGTCGCACGCCGACGACTATCACGGCTGGATCGAGCGGCTGACGGCCGCGGGCGAGCCGCACGCGGCCGAGCACCTGGCCGCGGCGGTGGAGAAGCTGACAGGGGTCAACCATGATCTCGAGGCCCTGCTGCAACGCCTGGGCGGGCCGGCTGCCCACGCCGATCATGAAGGCGCGGCCGCCCATCACCACGAGCACCCGCACGAACACGGCGAGCACGGCCATCACCATTGACGCCGCGCGCGGCTATCTGGGCCTGCTGGACTCGCACGCGGCGCGCTGCGGCCGGCGTGAGCCGCGGCGACCGGCGCGGGGCACGTCGGACGGCGGCCCGGCCTGGGCGAGATAACGGCGTTCTGCCTGGCCGGAGGCGCATGGCTGCCCCGCCGTCCACCGTTCGCCGCAGCATCGCGAAGCCTACCGGCCGGCGTATCGACTGATCAGCGAGGCCGGGCGTACGCAGTTCGATAGGACGGTCTGACGCGCCCTCGAAGGAGAATTCGACGATGCAACTGAACCCCATCGGCGTCATCCACAGCCCCTACAAGGAGCGCGGCCAGGCGCCGCGGCAGGGCCGCCTGACGGAGGACGAGAGCACCCTGGAGATCTTCCCGCAGTTCGCGCCCGCGCTGAAAGATGTCGAGCGCAACTCGCATCTGATCGTGCTCTACTGGGGCGACCGGGCCGACCGGGAGAGGCTGCAATCGCGCACCCCCTTCAGCGAGATCCCCGTGGGGGTGTTCGCCAGCCGCTCCCCCAACCGGCCCAACCCCATCGCCTTCTGCGTGGTGGCCCTGGTCCGCAGGGAGGGGGAGCGCCTGATCGTGCGCGGGGCCGATGCCCTGGACGGCAGCCCGCTGCTGGACATCAAGGCCTACGCCCCGGCCATCGACTGCGTCCCCCACGCCACCACCGGCCATATCCCGGGCAGCCTGGCCGAGATCGCCCAGGGGGAAGCGTTTCATGCCTGAACTTGCCGCCGGCGGCAGCCCGTCCAACCCCGCGGCCTTCCTGCGCCAGTCCGCCCGTAAGACGCGCCTGATCCTGGCGCTGGCAGAAGGCCGACGAGATCTACGTCGCGCTGGTGGGGAAGCCGGTCTTCGCCCAGTTGGCCGCGGGCCTGGGCGGGTTCGGCCAACTGAAATTGAGCGACCAGTGAAGGAGCGCGGACCTGACGATGTCTGACTCGATCGATAAAGCTCTGCTCGAAGAGCGCCAACGCCTGCGGGTGATGGCCCAGGGGTTCCGTGAGGCGCAGATCCTGCTGACCTGCGTCGAGCTGGGGGTGTTCGAGGCGCTGCGCGAAGGGCCCGCCACGGCCGCGGTCGTGGCGCAGCGGGCCGGCGCAGACCCCCGCGGCATGGAGCTGCTGCTCAATGCCGCGGCCGCGCTCGAACTGCTGGACAAATTCGCGGACCAGTTCAGCAACAGGCCCCTGGTTGCGGCCAGCCTGACGCCGGGGGCCCCCGGCACGATAGCGCGCAGCATCCAACTGCAAGCTGCGTTCTACCGTCGCTGGGGCCGCCTGGCCGAGGCGGTGCGCACCGGCCAGCGGCCGGAGGAGGATCGCCGCGACGAGCAGGCCGGCGACTGGGCGCGCAACTTCGTCTACGGCCTCTACGACTCGGCGCGGCCCGTCGCGCCGCTCATCGCCGGCGCGCTCGATCTGCCCGACGACCGGCCGCTGCGCGTCATCGACGTGGGCGGCTGCCACGCGGCCTACAGCCTGGCGCTGGCCGAGCGCCATCCGCGCCTCACCGCCACGGTCTTCGAGCTGCCCGCGGTCGTGCCGCACGCCCGCGAGATCATCGCCCGCGCCGGGCTGGCCGAGCGGGTGACGGTGCAGGAGGGGGATTTCCAGCGCGAGGGGCTCGGCAGCGGCTACGACGTCGCGCTGGTCTTCGGCGTGCTCAACGGCGAGCCGCCCGCGGGCCGGCCCGCGCTGATCCGCAAGGTCTATGACTGTCTCGAACCGGGCGGCCGGATCGTGCTGCGCGACTTCGTGCTGGACGACGACCGGGCCGGCCCGCCGGAGGCGGCCATCTTCGCCCTGCAGATGCTGTTGGCGACGGAATCCGGGGGTCTCGACACCCGCGGGGACTGGACGAATTGGCTGGCCGCGGCCGGCTTCGCGCCGCCGCAGTCAGTGGCGCTGCCAGATGCGATTGGCGGCACGCTGACGATCGCGACGAAATCATAGCTGTATCGGGAGGACCTTTGGCTCAAACCTATCTGATCACCGGCGGCGCCGGCTTCCTGGGCATCAACCTGTGCCGCTTTCTGACGGCGCGCGGCCAGAAGGTGATCTCGCTCGACATCGCGCCCTTCACCTATCCCGACATGGTCGACCAGGTGCAGGCGATCACCGGCGACATCCGCGACCGGCAGACCGTCCGCGCGGCGCTGGCCGGGGTTGACCAGGTGGTTCACGCCGCGGCCGCGCTGCCGCTGTGCACCCGCGAGGAGATCTTCACGACCGAGGTGGACGGCACGCGCATCGTGCTGGAGGAGGCGCAGCGCGCGGGGCTGCCGCGCGCGATCCACATCTCGACGACCGCGGTCTACGGCATCCCGGATCACCATCCGCTGGTCGAGACCGACCGCATGCACGGCGTGGGGCCATATGGCGAGGCCAAGGTGCTGGCCGAGGGCGTGTGCGAGGAGCTCCGCCAGCAGGGCCTGTGCCTGCCGATCCTGCGGCCCAAATCGTTCATCGGGCCGGAGCGCCTGGGGGTGTTCGCGCTGCTCTACGAGTGGGCGCGCGACGGCAAGAACTTCCCGATCCTCGGCCGCGGGGACAACCTCTATCAGTTCCTGGACGTCGAGGATCTGTGCGAGGTCATCTGGCAGTGCGCCACGCTCCCTCCCGAGGTCGTGAACGACACCTTCAACATCGGGGCCAAGGAGTTCGGCACCCCGCGGACCGACTTCCAGGCCGTGCTGGACTATGCGGGGCACGGCCGGCGCATCGTCTCGCTCCCCGAAGGGCCGGCGATCCTGGCGCTGCGCATCCTGGAGCGGCTCGGCTTCTCGCCGCTCTACCAGTGGATCTACGAGACCGTGGGCAAGGAGTCGTTCGTCTCGATCGCCAAGGCGGAGGAGCGCCTGGGCTTTGCGCCCAAGTATTCCAATCGGGATGCGCTGCTGCGCAACTACCAGTGGTATCTGGCCAACGCGGACCGGCTGAGCGGCGAATCCGGCGTGACCCATCGCGTGCCCTGGGCGCAGGGCGCGCTGCGCCTGGCCAAGGTGTTCTTCTAGTCGATACTCTCGGTTATGGGCGGCGAGGTTCGTTCCTGGTCAGAGCCTGCACGGGCGTGATATACTGGGCGCGTCCATATCTCTCCTGGAGGCAACGATGACCACTTCGCTTCCCTTTGATGGCCTGGACATGAGCCTGGGCAACCTGGCGCAGCTCTCGCGCGCCGAGACCCGCTCCATCAGCGCGGAGAACCCGACCGGCGCAAAGGGCCGCGGCGGCATGGCGACCGAGGGCCCGGGCGCGGTCGCGGCGCGCGAGCTGGGCCGCGGCTGGAAGATCGCGCCCTGCATCGACCTGCCGCCGAACAGCACCGTCACGCTGGCCGACATCGCCGGCCCCGGCGCGATCCAGCGCATCTGGATCACGGTCGACCCGCGCGCCTGGCGGCGCATCGTGCTGCGCTGCTACTGGGACGGCGAGGAGACGCCGTCGGTGGAGGTCCCGCTGGGCGACTTCTTCTGCAACGGCTGGGGCGTGCGCTGCAACGTCAACTCGCTGCCCATCGCGGTCAACCCGGCCGGCGGCTTCAACAGCTACTGGGAGATGCCCTTCCACAGCCATGCGCGCATCACGGTCGAGAACCTGACGCCCGACCGGGTCGCCGGCTTCTTCTACACGATCGACTATACCCTGACCGACGTGCCCGCGGAGCGGGCCACCTTCCACGCGCAGTTCCGCCGCAACAACCCGCTGCCCTACATGCAGGATCACACGCTGCTCGACGGCGTGCGCGGCTGGGGCCACTATGTCGGCACATATATCGCCTGGGGCTCGCGCAACAACGGCTGGTGGGGCGAGGGCGAGATCAAGTTCTATATGGACGGCGACACCGACTGGCCGACCATCTGCGGGACGGGCACGGAGGACTACTTCGGCGGCGCGTGGGGCTTCGAGTTCCCCCAGGGACAGTACGGCGTCTACTCCACGCCGTACCTGGGCATGCCGCAGGTCATCAAGCCGGACGGCCTCTGGCAGAGCCAGCAGCGCTTCGGCCTCTACCGCTGGCACATCATGGACCCGATCCGCTTCCAGCAGGATCTGCGCGTGACGATCCAGGCGCTCGGCTGGCGCAGCGCGCAGGAGGACAAGATGCGCTATCTGCCGCTGCAAGACGACATCGCATCGACCGCGTTCTGGTATCAGCAGGAGCCGCACGCGCCGTTCCCCGTCCTGCCGGACGCGAACGGGCTGGAAGTTATCTGAGCGTCTATCCGAAAACCCGCTGGGGCCGGTCTCTGACCGTGCCCCTGGCTCGGTAGGCTCAACGCAGTTGAGCACGACCGGCCAGAGCAATTTCCGGATAGGTTCTGAGGTTGGGGGCGCGCCGCGTCACGCCGGCGCGCCGACCCACGGCGCAAACTTCTCAAGATTGCTGCCGCCGATGAACTCGCGCAGGATCGAGTTGTCGGGGATCGGGTCGGCCGGGATCGGCTCGAACCATTGGATGAAGGCCAGCAGGCGCTTCGCCTCGATATAGCCGGGCTCGCCGGGCTCGATCTGGCGCAGCAGCGGCTCGGCCAGCGGCTTGAGCGCGGACAGCTCGTAGACCAGCGCGGAGTTGAACATGACGTCCGCGTTCTCCTGGTAGGGGAAGATGAAGTCCCGCTCGCCGCTGTGGACGCTCTCCCAGCGGCCGATCGTGTCCGCCGCGCTGTAGCCGCGCGTGCCCGCATCGCGCACGATGCGCCGGATCAGCCGGTTGTCGGTCGTGGAGACGCGGTTGTAGCGGTCGATGTTGAGCTGCGTCAGCGCGGAGATGTAGATGCGGAAGACCCGCTCGGCCGGGACGCCGGAGACCAGCCGCGGGTTCAGCCCGTGGATGCCCTCGATGAGCAGGACCTGGCCCGGGCTCAGCCGGATGACGCTGCCCGGCTCACGCTTGCCCGTCAGGAAGTTGTAGCGCGGCAGCTGGACCTCCTCGCCGGCCATCAGCGCGGCGAGCTGCTCGTTGAACAGGGCCAGATCCAGCGCCTCCAACACCTCGAAGTTGTAGTTGCCCTGCTCGTCGCGCGGGCTCAGCTCGCGATCCACGAAGTAGTTGTCCAGCTCGACGGCGAGGGGGCGGATGCCGTTGGCGAGCAGTTGCACGGCCAGCCGTTTCGAGAAGGTCGTCTTGCCCGACGAGGACGGCCCCGCGATGAGCACCAGGCGCAACTGCTCGTGCCGCTCCGCGATCTGCGTCGCGATGCGCGCGATGCGCTGCTCGTGCCGCGCCTCCGCGACCAGGATGGTCTCCTCGGTGCGGCCGTCCAGGATTGCCTCGTTCAGCGCGCCGACATCCTGCACGCCGAGCAGCCGCAGGGTCTGGCCGTACTCGCGAAACACCGCCACCAGCTTGGGATACTCGATCACCGGCTCCAGCACGGTGTTCTGCCGCCGCGTCGGGAAGCGCAGGATGAAGCCCGGCGCATAGGGGTGCAGGCTGAAGTAGGGCAGATAGCCGGCCGAGGGCGTCATGTAGCCGTGGAAGTAACCGGCGTATCCGCGCATCTCGTACAGCACCAGATAGCCTTTGTTGCGGCGGCGCAGCAGCCGAACCTTGTCGTCCTCCCCGCGCTGCCGGAACAGCTCGATGGCGTCGGCCAGCGGCGCGCGCTGTTTGCGGATGGGCTCGTCCTGCGCCACGATCTCGCGCATCCGCGCCTCGATGCGCGCCAGCTCCGCGGGCGTGAAGGGCGCGCGGCCCTCCACCTCGCAGTAGAAGCCGCCGAACGTCACCGAATGATCCACGGTCAGCCGCGCCTCGGGGAACAGCTCGCTGGCGGCCACGACCAGCAGGAAGGTGAGTGAGCGGCGGTAGATGCGGCTGCCGTCGCGGTCGTTCATGCCGAGCGGCCGGACGACGATGTCGCGCTCCACCTGGAAGGTGAGCTCGCGCAACTGGTTGTCGATCAGCGCGGCGACGATGGGGCTGGGCCAGGGCTGGTCCAACCCGGCCGCGCGGACATACTGCTCCAGCGGCGCGCCGACGGGCGCTTCATACGTGCGCCCGTCCGTGAACGCGACCTGCGCAGTCGTGCGCGGCGCGGCCCGCGTGACCGGTGCCGGCGATTCCGAGGTCATCATTACGTATCCGTTTCCAGGGCCTGTGCGGCAACGTCTTGCCGCGTCGCCGCACAGGCGATCGTTCAGCGGCTGTGGTTGCCGCCGCGGGCCGTCGGCCGTGCGCCGCCGCAGCCGATGATCTTCTCGTCATACGTCATGCGCAACTGCTCGCCCGGCTGCATGATCAGATAATCGTCGTTCCAGTCGCCGTCCACCAGGCGCTTGACCAGCACCAGGTCGCCCGCGACCCGATCCACGACCCAGTTGCGCCGGCTCGCGTCCGTCTCGGCGCGCGCCATGGTCTCGGAGATGTCGCCGATGCCCATGTCGATGACTGCGGC
This sequence comes from Chloroflexi bacterium ADurb.Bin325, assembly GCA_002068935.1. Lineage (GTDB taxonomy): Bacteria > Chloroflexota > Anaerolineae > CG2-30-64-16 > CG2-30-64-16 > MWBF01. The sequence continues at coordinate 2,619 of MWBF01000090.1, read as the reverse complement.
GCGCTTGTAATGCTGCTGCCACCCGCCGAGCACCTCCATGAGATAGTCGGCGTTGTCCTTGCCGAATTTGGCGACGTATTCCTCGTAGGTGTTGTTCAGCCCTGTATCGCCCGCGCCCAACGCCAGCGCGCCGCCGCCGCCGTCGTCGCGCTCCACATAATCCTGGGCATACCAGTAGGTGCCGGAGAAATTGTCGAACTGGTAGCTGTAGCTCTCGCGGCTGCCCAGGAACAGGGTGATGCAGTCGTGTGCGCGCGGGATGACCACCGGGATCTGCCGCGCGGTCAGGCCGGCGGTCGCCTGCCCGCACAGGCCATAGCCCATCGCGATGGCGTCGTATTCGGGCTTGCCGTTGGGGAACGTGCGCGCGGAGGCCTCGTCCACCGCAGCTTGCAGCTTGTCCCGCAGGTCTGTCGGGTTGTTGTGCAGGCCGCGGCGGAAGAGTTGGATGTCGACGATGTGGGGCGACCGCGCCGCAGACAGATAGAGCGGCCGGGCCAAGACTTCGCAGGAAAGGCACATCAAGCGCATGGGTGACACTCTCACAGGTTCAAGGGATGTCGGGTGTGCAGGTCGTACCGGCTGGCGCGGACAGAACAGCGGCCATTCTAACATGGATAGGCGGCAGGGGGAAATGCCCGGCAACTCCAAAGCAGGGCGAAGTCATGTTGCAATCGGGCCTTCCACCTGGCAGTTGAAACTGCGGCTACCCCTACGAAACCGGCCTACGCCGGTTAGTTTCCAGTCTGCGCAGGCAGACTGCGCAAGGATAGCCGCAACTTCAGTTGCCAGGCGGGTTCACCTGGCGCAACATGAAACAGCCCTACCGCGTTTTCTGCGCTACTTGACAAACGCCGGACAACCTGCTATAAAGCAGCCCATAACCGAATAGGCCCATACTTTCATCCAGAGAGGCAGAGGGACCGGCCCTGTGAAGCCTCGGCAACCCGGACCAACCAGGGTGCCAATTCCGGCAGACTCGATCTGGAAGATGAGAGATAGGCGCACAGTCGCTCCTGCTCATCCCCGGACGTGTTAAAACATCGCTCGGGGATTTTTGTTGCCAGCCGCCTACACAGGAGCATCGCACCGCAGCGCCTCCTCGTCGACCGGCGAGGGGGCGCTTTTGCTGGGATCAAACCCATCGTTGAAAGGAACCTGCATCGTGACTGCATCTCGCACCTTTGGCTTCAACACGCGCCAGCTCCACGCGGGGCAGCAGCCCGACCCCGCCACCGGCAGCCGGGCCGTGCCCATCTATCAGACGACCAGTTATCAGTTTCGCGATACGCAACACGCCGCGAACCTGTTTGCGTTGAAAGAACTCGGCAATATCTACACCCGCATCATGAACCCGACGACCGATGTGTTGGAGCAGCGCATCGCCGACCTGGAAGGGGGCGTGGGCGGACTGGCGGCCGCCAGCGGCCACGCGGCGCAGGCTATGGCGATCCTCGCGCTCTGCGCCGCGGGCGACCACATCGTGACGAGCAGCCACCTGTACGGCGGCACCTATAACCAGTTCCGCTACACCTTCCCGCGGCTCGGCATCGACGTGACCTTCGTGGATCCGACGGACCCGGCCAACTTCGAGGCCGCGATCCGGCCCGAGACGAAGCTCATCTACGGCGAGACGCTGGGCAACCCCGATATCAAGGTGTTCCCCTTCGAGGAGGTCAGCGCCATCGCGCGGCGGCGCCACGTCCCGGTGATGATCGACAACACGTTTGCGACGCCCTACCTCTGCCGTCCGTTCGAGTGGGGCGCAAACATCGTCACCCACAGCACGACGAAGTTTCTCGCCAGCCACGGCACGACCATCGGCGGCGTCATCGTGGACGGCGGGAACTTCGACTGGACGAGCGGTCGCTTCGCCAACTTCACGACGCCGGACCCGTCCTATCACGGGCTGGTGTACGCCGACCTGGGCGCGCCCGCCTTCATCCTCAAGGCGCGCGTGCAGACCCTGCGCGATGTGGGCGCGTGTCAGGCGCCCATCAATAGCTGGCTGACCATCCAGGGCATCGAGACGCTCAGCCTGCGCATGGATCGGCACGTGAGCAACACGCAGGCCGTCGCGGAGTGGCTGGAGGCCCATCCGAAGGTCGCCTGGGTCAGCTATCCCGGCCTGCGCAGCCATCCCGATTACGCGCGCGCCCAGAAGTATCTGCCGAAGGGGCCGGGCGCGATCTTGGGCTTCGGCGTGCGGGGCGGGCTGGAGGCCGGCCGGCGCTTCATCGAGCGGTTGCAGCTCTTCAGCCACCTGGCGAACATCGGCGACGCCAAGTCGCTCGCCATCCACCCGGCCAGCACGACGCACAGCCAGCTCAACGAGGAGGAGATGATCTCCGCGGGCGTCACGCCCGACTTCATCCGGCTGAGCATCGGCCTGGAGGATCTCGACGATATCCTGTGGGATCTCGGGCAGGCGTTGGAGTAAACCGAGACGGCCCCCACCCCTTAAAAGCCTATCTGAACCTGCTCTGGCCGGTCTCCGACCGAGCCAGGGGGTACGGTCAGAGATTGGCCCCCACCCCTCACCCCTCCCCCGCTGCGCAGGGGAGGGGCCGCCAGCCGAGAGCCTCTCCCTCCCCCGCTATGCGGGGGAGGGCCGGGGTG
>MWBF01000089.1 GCA_002068935.1 Chloroflexi bacterium ADurb.Bin325 | reverse complement strand
CCTCCCCCGCTGCGCAGGGGAGGGAGCATTTCCCCCTTCCCCTGTCGGGACGGGGGAAGGGGCAGGGGATGGGGGCCGCAGCAAACTCTATCCGAACAACCTGTACGCCTGTCCGGGGATCAGCCCTCCCACAGCAGGCGGCCGCAGTTGCCGCAGTAGACGAGCGCCGCGCCATCGCGCACCTCGGCCAGCTTGCTCGGCGGGATCGCGACCTTGCACGCGCTGCATTCGTCGCCGTCGATGTGCGCAACCGCCCGGCCCCCGCGCCGCGGGCGCAGGTTGTCGTAGACGGCCAGCATGGCCGGCGCGACGGCCTTGCGCGCCGCGGCCTGCCGGCCCAGGAGGGCCGGGGCCTGCGCCTTGAGCTCGGCCTGCTCGCGCGTCAGCGCGGCCTGGCGGGCCTGCCACGCCTCGGTCAGCGCGACAAGCTCCGCCGCGGACGCGGCCTGCTGCTGCGCGGCCGCGTCCGCGGCCAGCATCGCCTCCAGCAGACGCTCTTCGACGTCCGCAAGCTGGTTGCGAAGCTGCTGGACGTCGAGCTGCTCGCTCTCCACCTGGCGGGAGCTGCGCGCCTGGCTGCTGTACAGCTTCTCCTCGCTGCGCTTGAGCCGGGCCGCGGCCTCCTGCTGCGCGAGCTCGCGGTCGCGCTGGACCGCGCGGGCGCGCTGGAGCGCGGCCTCGGCGTCCGCCGCGGCCTGTCGCGCATCGATCAGCGCGGCGGGCTCACGCAGGCCTTCCGCGATCTCGCGCAGCCGCGCCTTGAGCGCATCCACGGCGAGGTCGATTTCGTTCAGACGGGCGAGTTGGGCGATATCGGGCATGGCGGGGCTCCGGCGAGTAACGGATGACGGATAACGGTCGAATGTCGTCGGCCGTCGGCCTCGAACATGGGCCGCCGAACGTCGGCTCGGCGCAACTCCACCCTTTTCGCTTTCTTTGCCATTCTTCCGCAACCAGAGTGAAGTTCATCCGTCATTATATGTCAGGTAGCAGCGTTGCTCAAGTTCTTTCCGGCCCCGCGGCCTGATGAGGTTGATATATGAGATTGTTGAAGGTCAGACAAAGATGCCTGCGCAACGGGCAAAGACGCGCAGGCAGCGGGCGGATACGCCTCCTGTTGTGCAGCAGCCTGCTGTTCGCCGGCAGCCTGCTGCTCCTCCTGGCCGCGGCGACGCACGCCGCGACCTTGCCAGCGTCGCCCCCGCCCCCCGCGGCCGCGGCAGGCCGGCTGGTCATCGGCGTGTCGCCCGACTTCGACGCCGCGACGGTGCAGCGCCTCGCCGCGCGCTACGGCGCGACCGTCGAGCGCTGGCTGCCGCGGCTGGGGCTGGCCCTCCTGCGCGTGCCGGTCGGCGCGGAGCGCGCAACCCAGGCGACCCTTGCGGCCGACGCCAGCGTGGATTTCGTGGGCGAACACCGCCAGCTCGCCCGCATCGCGGATACGCCCGGCGACGAATACTGGGATCAGCAGTGGGGCGCGGCCAAGATCCAGGCGCCGGCCGCCTGGGATCTCGCCTGGGGAGACCCCTCCGTCGTCATCGCGGTCATCGACACCGGCGTCAACTATCGGCACGCCGACCTCGAGAGCCAGATGTGGTGCAACCCTGGCGAGAGCGAGCTCGACCCGTCGACCGACCGGTGCTCCTGCGACACGCCGCTGGCCGCCAACGGCATCGACGACGACGGCAACGGCTACGTGGACGACTGCCGGGGGTATCGTTTCGAGGGCATAATCCGCAACAACGATCCGCAGGATGGCCACGACCACGGCACCTTCGTGGCCGGCATCGCGGCCGCGGCCACCAACAACCCGAACGTCCGGATGCCCGGCCGCTACGAGGGCGTGGCCGGCATCGGGCGCAACGCGCGCATCATGGCGTTGCGCGTGCTCAACGAGTCCGGCGTGGGCTACACCTTCGACATCGCGGAGGCGATCGACTATGCCGCGGCCAACGGCGCGCAGATCATCAACCTGAGCCTGACCTACCCGCCCTCCCTGTCGGACAAGTCGGACGACGCCCAGATCTTGCAGCGGGCGGTTGCCTATGCACGCGGCCGCGATGTGCTGGTGGTCGCCGCGTCGGGCAATGAGGGCTACCCCGGCGTCAGCTATCCCGCGAAGATCGCCGGCGTGCTTGCCGTCGGCGCGAGCACGTCCAACGACGATCGGGCCTACTTCTCCAACTACGGCGCGCGGCTGGATCTCGTCGCGCCCGGCGTGGCCATCTTCGGCGTGCTCAGGCAGCCTGACGACCACACCTACGGCTATTACGGCGGCGACCCGGCCTCCAGCAGCGGGACCTCGTTCGCCGCGCCCCACGTGGCCGGCGTCGCCGCGCTGGTGCGCAGCCTCCGGCCCGATCTCTCCGAGGCCGCGGTGCACGACCTGTTCTTGCAGACCGCGGACGATGTCGGCGCGGCGGGCTTCGACGCGCTGACCGGCTGGGGCCGGCTCAACGCCGCGCGGGTGGTCTCCGCATCGCTCGCCGGCCTCGACCTCGCCGTCGCCGCGGAGCCGAGCGTGGGCGTCAACGGCCGGGCGCTGGTGCAGGTGAGCGTCACGGATCCGGCGGGCCGCGCCGCGGGGCTGGGCGCGCGCGTCGCGCTGCGCGCCACGCTCGGCGTGCTCTCGCCGGTCACCGTGACGCTCGACAGCCGGGGCGAGGCGAGCGCGCAGTTCGTCGCCGGGCCTGAGCCGGGCCTCGCGCAGATCACCGCGACGCTCGGCGCGCTGAGCGCCGCGGCCCCGCTCACCGTTACGGCGGACGGCCCGTCGTTGCAGGTGATCTATCTGCCGCTGGTGGGCCCTTATCGCTGATGCGCCGCGCGGCAGGGCGCGGCCAACCGAAGATCGGCCCCGGCTTGCCTCACCCCCTCGGTTCGCACGTCAGGAGCGGAGGAGCCGAGAGGGTGAGGTTGGCCAGCATTTTCGGATAGATACTTACTTGACCGGCAGCGTCACATAGGTTACACTGGCGCACGTGAGAGGTTGATCCAGGATGTCGTACACGGCCAAGACCATCGCATGCGCGTGCTCGTGTTTTGAGCGGGCGTGAACTGGCAAGGCGCCAGCCCACGCTCGCTGAGGATCGCACGCGGCGATGGGACGCGCCGGCCAAGACTGGAAGCTAGAAACTAGAAGCTGGAAGCCAGATAGCGCTGGACATGTGGCATTGGGACGCCGCAGCCAGCTTCCATCATCCAGCCCCGCCGAGGCTCATCGCCTGGCTGTTCGCAGCCCGATGAGCCTTTTTGTTTGTCATCATTTCGCAGGATAGGAGCAATCAATATGTCAACAAGCGAGATTTCCCCTCGGATTGCCGATAACATCACCGAGCTGATCGGCAATACGCCGCTCGTCCGCCTGCACAATGTCACCCGCGGCGCGCATGCCGAGGTGCTGGCCAAGCTGGAGTTCCAGAACCCGGGCGGCAGCGTCAAGGATCGCATCGGGCTGAGCATGATCGCGGCCGCGGAGGCCGCGGGCAAGCTCGGCCCGGACACGATCATCCTGGAGCCGACCAGCGGCAACACCGGCATCGGCCTGGCGATGGTCGCGGCCGCCAGGGGCTACCACTGCACGCTCGTCATGCCCGAGACCGCCAGCCTGGAGCGGCGCAAGCTGCTGCGCGCCTACGGCGCACAGCTCATCCTGACCCCCGGCAGCGAGGGGATGCCCGGGGCGATCCGCCGGGCGACCGAGATGGCCGCGCAGGACCCCCGCTATTTCATCCCGCAGCAGTTCGAGAACCCGGCCAACCCGGAGATCCACCGGCGGACGACCGCGGAAGAGATCTGGCGCGACACCGGCGGCCGGCTCGACTTCTTCGTCGGCGGGGTCGGCACGGGCGGGACCATCACGGGCGTGGCCCGGGCGCTCAAGCCGCGGCTGCCCGATCTGAAGATCGTCGCGGTCGAGCCGGCCGGCTCGCCGGTGCTCTCCGGCGGCAAGCCGGGCCCGCACAAGATCCAGGGCCTCGGCGCGGGGTTCGTGCCCGGCGTCATGGACATGAGCCTGGTCGATCGCGTCATCCAGGTCACGAACGAGGAGGCCTTTGCGATGGCCCGGCGGATGCCGCAGGAGGAGGGCATCCTGGTCGGCATCAGCTCCGGCGCGGCGGTCCACGCCGCGTTGCAGATTGCCTTCCAGCCGGAGAACGAGGGCAAGACCATCGTGGTCGTCATTCCGTCGAACGGCGAGCGGTATCTCAGCACCGCGCTGTTTGCGGATCTGACGGACTGACAACTAGCGGGAGCCTGACCATGCTGAGCATTGGCATGCCTGAGAACATTCGCCGCGACATCCAGGCCGTGTTCGACCGCGACCCGGCCGCGCGCAGCGTCTGGGAGGTGTTGCTGCTCTACCCCGGCCTGCATGCGGTGTGGCTGCACCGGGCCGCGCACGCGCTCTGGCGGGGCAACCTGAAGTGGCTGGCGCGGCTCGTGAGCAACATCTCGCGCTTCTTCACCGGCATCGAGATCCACCCCGGCGCGCAGATCGGGCCCGGCTTCTTTATCGACCACGGCATGGGCACGGTCATCGGGGAGACCGCCGAGATCGGGGCCAACGTCACGCTCTACCACAACGTCACGCTCGGCGGGGTGAGCTGGGAGAAGGTCAAGCGCCATCCGACGCTGGAGGATCACGTGGTGGTCGGCGCGGGCGCGCAGGTGCTCGGCCCCATCCGCATCGGCGCGCACAGCCGCATCGGCGCCAACTCGGTCGTCGTCAAGGATGTGCCGGCCGGCTCCGTCGTGGTGGGCATCCCCGGCCGCATCAAGAGCCGCAACGGCGAGCTGGCCGAGAGCGAGCGCGAGGATCTGGCCCACAACCGCCTGCCGGACCCCAACGCGGAGACGCTGCGCCACCTGGCCGCGCGGCTGATCGCGGTGGAGCACACGCTGCAACACATGCAGCCGAGCGACGAGCAGCAGACCGCCGACGCCTGGGTGGAGAGCGGCGGCAGCCATATCTGATCGCCGAGAGACGGGCTGAAAAGCCCGAGCCGGGCGGTTGAAATCGCGGCCGCGTTTGCCAGGTCCCTGCGGGCTTGAGTCTGCGCAGGCAGACTTTGCAATGGTGGCCGTGACTTCAGTCGCCAGGGGACTTTGTAAACAATCGCCGAGAGACGGGCGACTGGAGCTGCGGCCGTCGTTGCCGGGCCGACCCGCGCCGGCCGGCTTTCCGGCAACCCTGCGGCCGCAGCTTCGGGTGGACCCCCGCCCCGGCTCAGCCCATCTCGCGCACCTTCACCGGCCGGCCCTCGCGGTGCGACCGCGCCGCGGCCAGGCCGATCGCGACCGACACGCGCGCATCAGTCCCGCCGACGGGCACCGGCTTGTCGTGCAGCACCGCGTCCACGAAGGCGGCCACCTCGACCGCAAAGCTCTCCGTGTAGCGATCCATAAAGAAGTTGAGCGGCAGATCGCGGCGGACGCTCGCCGCATCGCTGACAACCGCGGCGTTGGGGTAGTTGTTGCCCGTCGCGATGCTGCCCTTGCTGCCCAGGATCTCGACGCGCTGGTCGTAGCCGTAGGTCGCGCGGCGGCAGTTGTCGATGGTCCCGATGACGCCGTCGGCGAACCGGAGGACGATCAGCGCGGTGTCCACGTCGCCCGCCTCGCCGATGGCCGGATCCACCGTGACCGCGGCCTGTGTATACACCTCATCGACCTCCGCGCCGACCAGATAGCGGGCCATGTCGAAGTCGTGGATGGTCATATCGAGGAACATGCCGCCGGACACCTTGACATAGGCGATGGGCGGCGGCGCAGGGTCCCGGCTGATGATGTGCAGGAGCGCGGGCTGGCCGATCTCGCCGGACTCGACGGCCCGGCGCACGCGACGGAAGTTGGCGTCGAAGCGCCGGTTGAACCCCACCTGGAGCTTGACCCCGGCCTGCGCCACGGTCGCGAGGGTGCGGTCGATCTCCGCCAGATCGAGCGCGATCGGCTTCTCACAGAAGATGTGCTTGCCGGCCAGCGCGGCCTCCTCGGTGAAGCGCGCATGCGTGTCCGTGGCCGAGCAGATCAGCACGGCCTCGATGTCCGGGTTGTTCAGCACGTCCCGGTGATCCGCCGACGCGCACGGGATCTGATGTTTGGCCGCCAGCGCCTGCGCGGCCGCCAGATCCACGTCCGCGACGGCCAGCACACGGGCCGCGGGGATGCGATAGGCCAGCGTCGCCGCGTGCACCTTGCCGATGCGCCCGGCCCCGATGATGCCGACGTTGAGAATATCCTTCATGCTCACACATCCTTTGCTGATCCGTTCCACAAAGTGCTCACGCAAAAGCGCAAAGTGCGCCAAGAAAAGATTCCGTTGCGCTCCGCGCTCGCCTTCGGCGCGCCCATGCCGGGCAGCACATCTTGTTCCACGATGCCCCAGCCGATGTCGGGCCGCGCGGCCAGCCACTCCGCCACGCCGGGGAAGTCCACGCCGCCCCGGCCCAGCTCGCAGAACACGCCCCGGCGCACCGACTCGAAGTAGTCCCAGCCCGCCGCGCGGCCGGCCGCGGCAATCTCGGGATGGCAATCCTTGAAATGGATGTACCAGATGCGGCTCGCAAAGCGGCGCAGCCCATCGAGCGCCGCGGAGCAGTCGCCCGCGCCAAAGGCGTAGTGGCCCGTATCGAACACCAGGCCGAGCACGGCCGGGTCGGTCAGGCTCAGCAGCCGCGCAATCTCGTCCGGCGTCTCCACATAGCCCGCGCAGTGATGATGGAAGACCGTGCGCAGGCCCGTCTCGTGGTGCACCACGCGCGCGATCCGCTCCGCACCGGCCGCAAAGACCGCCCACTCCGCGTCGCTCAGCCCCATCTCGGGCGTGACGCGGCCCGCGTTCCGCGTACGGATGGGATCGCTCCCGTTGTCGTCGGCCAGCACGAGGAAGGGCGCGTGGCCGTTCATGCGCTCGGCCACCGCGGCCAGCAGCCGCGCGGTCTTGAGCGCGGCCTCGATGCCCGCCGCGTGCGCATCCGGATCCTTCAGCGCGACGGGCACGAATGCGCCGAGCATGGTCAGCCCCCGGCCGGCCAGCTCGCGCGCCAGCGCGTCCGGGTCGGTCGGCATGAAGCCCCAGTCGCCCAGCTCCGTGCCCTCGTAGCCGGCCGCGGCCATCTCGTCGAGCACCTGCGCATACCCGGCCGCCTGGCCGTCGAGATCGAATTCCAGCACCCCCCAGCTACAGGGGGCGTTGCCGATGCGGATATGAGCCATAATGTCTCCTACATTCAGTCCAATGTGAAAACCGGAGGCGATTCTGGACAGGATTCACAGGATTTACATGAGTAATCCCGCCAATCCTGTAAATCCTATCTCAGTTCTGCTCGCGATTCGCACTCTGGGGTCGACTCAGAACTTGCGCGTCCACTCGCCCAGCCAGCGCTCCACGACCACCTTCGTCTGCGTGAAGAACTCGACCGCGTGCTTGCCCTGCGCGTGCAGCGTGCCGAAGAAGCTGTTCTTCCACCCGCTGAAGGGGAAGAAGGCCATCGGCGCGGCGACCCCCACGTTGATGCCGATGTTGCCCGCGTCCGCCTCGTAGCGGAACTTGCGCGCGGCCGCGCCGCTGCCGGTGAAGACGCACGCCATGTTGCCGTACTGCCCGCTGTTCACCAGCTCGATGGCCTCCTCGACCGTCTTCGCCCGCATCATCCCCAGCACCGGCCCGAAGATCTCCGTGGTCGCGATGGCGCCGCCCGCCGGGATGTCGCCGATGATGGTGGGCCGCAGAAAGTAGCCCTGCTCATAGCCGCGGATGGCGGAGTTGCGCCCGTCCACGATCATCTCGGCGCCCTCGTCCAGCCCCTGCTGGATCAGCCCCTCGATGCGCGCCTTGCTCTGCGCGCTGATGACCGGGCCCATCTCCACGCCCGGCTCCAGCCCGAAGCCGACCACCCGGCTGCTCGCGGCCTCGGCCAGCGCAGGGCCGAACGTCTTCTCCGCGCCCGCGACCGTGACGGCCAGCGACGCGGCCAGGCAGCGCTGGCCCGCGTTGCCGAACGCGCTGTCCGCGACGATGCGCGTGGTCAGCTCCACGTCCGCGTCCGGCAGGATGATGAGCGGGTTCTTTGCGCCGCCCTGCGCCTGCACGCGCTTGCCGTTGGCCGCGGCGCGGCTGTAGATGTGCCGCGCGACCGGCGTCGAGCCGACGAAGGTCACCGCGGCGATCGCCGGATGATCCAGCAGCGCGTTGACCGTGTCCGCGCCGCCGTTGACCAGGTTGACGACCCCCTTCGGGAAGCCGACCTGCTCCAGCAGGCGGAACACCTTCTGCAACGTGATCGGGCAGCGCTCCGACGGCTTGACGATGACCGTGTTGCCGCACGCCAGCGCATAGGGCAGATACCAGAACGGGATCATGCCGGGGAAGTTGAACGGGCAGATGATGGCGGCCACGCCGACCGGCTGGCGGATCATGTACTCGTCGATCCCGCGCGCGATGTCCTCGGAGAAGTCGCCCAGCATCATCATGGGGATGCCGCACGCGGTCTCGACGTTCTCGATGGCCCGGCGCATCTCCCCGCGCGCATCGTCGAGCGTCTTGCCGTTCTCCAGCGTGATGCTGCGCGACAGCTCCTCGAAATGCTCCTCCATGAGCGCCTTGAGCTTGAACAGGTACTGGATGCGCGCGGGCGCGGGCACGCGACGCCACGCCGGGAACGCGGCCGCGGCCACCCGCGCGGCTTCGTCCACCTCGTCTGCGGGCGACAGCGGCGCCTGCGCCAGCGCCTCCGCGGTGGCCGGGTTGATGACGTCCAGGTGGCGCTCCGCCGCGGACGCGCGCCACTCGCCGTTGACAAAATTCAGCAGTTTCTCGCTCACGATTCACCTTCTTTCTCAACTGTTCGTAGTGGACGCTTTTGCATTTTGACGAAATGACTCGGTAGTCTGCGGCCCCAAAAACCCATTCCAGGAACTCCCCTCTCCCACACCGCAGTGTGGGAGAGGGGTAGGGGGTGAGGGCAACCCCAGCGCCAGGCCACGCGCAGGGCGCTGAAGCGCCTACTACGAACCAGAAACACTCGCCCTATTCCAGGAAGTACCGCTCCTGCGCGCGCATCTTCTCATACTCAGCGCGCGCCTCGCGCACCGACGCAGATTCGCTCACCTCCGGCACCGCCACATCCCACCAGCTCTCGTAGCCGGGCACGCCGTGCAGCCGGTCGTTCTTGATGACGACGACCGTCGTGCGATCCGCCTCCCGCGCTGCGCGCAGCGCCGCGACATAGTCGTCATACGTCGCGCACTCGATGACGTGGCAGCCGAGGCTGCGGGCGTTCGCCGCAAAGTCGATCTGCAACGGCTCCACCGCATCGCCCGCCGAATCGCCGACCAGGACGCCGTCCTTGCGCCGGATGAAGCGCGTGCCGAACCCGTCCAGCCCGACCGAGCGGCTGAGCGAGCCGATGCTCTTGAAGCCGCCGTTGTCCCACAGGACCACGATCAGCTTGACCCCCTCCTGCACGCTCGTGACCAGCTCCGACGACAGCATCAGATAGCTGCCGTCGCCGACGATGACGTAGACCTCGCGCTCCGGCGCGGCCATCTTTGCGCCCATGCCGCCGGCGATCTCGTAGCCCATGCAGCTATAGCCGTACTCCATGTGAAAATTCTTGGGATGGGTCGCGCGCCACAGCTTGTGCAGGTCGCCCGGCATGCTGCCCGCCGCGTTCACCATGATGGCCTCGGGGCCGGACTCCGCGTTGAGCGCGCCGATGAGCTCGCCCTGGCTCGGCAGCGGCGCGAGCCGGATGTCGTAGATGCGCTGCACCTCCGCATCCCACTCGTCGTGCAGCCGCCGCGCCTCGGCCCGATACGCGGGGGCGACCGCATAGCCCTCCAGCAGCCCGGCCAACTCCTCCAGCGTGGCCCGCGCGTCGCCGACCACCTGCAAGCCCTGATGCTTGCCCGCGTCGAACTCCGCGACGTTGATGTTGATGAAGCGCACGTCCGGGTTCTGCCAGGCGGTCTTGGAGGAGGTGGTGAAATCGGTGTAGCGCGTGCCGACGCCGATGACGAGATCCGCGTCGCGCGCGATGAGATTGGCGGCCAGCGCGCCGGTGACGCCGACCGCGCCGAGGTTGAGCGGATGATCCCAGCGCAGGCTGCCCTTGCCGGCCATCGTCTCGCCCACCGGGATGCCCGTGGCGTCCACGAACTGCGCCAGCGTCTCGGCCGCGTCCGCGTAGATCACGCCGCCGCCCGCGACGATCATCGGCCGGCGGCTGGCGCGGATCATCTCGGCCGCGCGCGCCAGCGCGGCGCGGTCGGCCCGGTTGCGCATGATGCGCCAGACGCGGCGGCGGAAGAACGCGGCCGGGTAGTCATACGCCTCGGTCTGCACGTCCTGCGGCAGCGCCAGCGTCACCGCGCCGGTCTCGCTGGGGCTGGTCAGCACCCGCAGCGCCTCCGGCAGCGCCATGAGCAACTGGTCGGGCCGGTTGATACGATCCCAGTAGCGGCTGACGGGCTTGAAGCAGTCGTTGACCGAGACGTCCTGGCTCTGGCTCGATTCGAGCTGCTGCAAGACGGGCGCGACGTTGCGCCGCGCAAAGATGTCGCCGGGCAGCAGCAGCACGGGCAGCCGGTTGATGGTGGCCGTGGCCGCGCCGGTGATCATGTTGGTCGCGCCCGGCCCGATGGAGGAGAGGCAGGCGAAGGTCTGCAAGCGGTTCTTGACCTTGGCATAGGCGGTCGCCGCATGCACCGCGGCCTGCTCGTTGCGCACCTGATAATAGCTGAAGTCGGGGTTCTGCAGCAGCGCCTCGCCGACGCCCGCCACGCACCCGTGGCCGAAGATGCCGAAGCAGCCGGCGAAGAACTGCGTCTCGACGCCGTCGCGCTCGACATACTGATTCTTGAGGAAGCGAATGAGTGCCTGCGCCATCGTCAGGCGCACGGTTGCAGTGCTCATAGGGTGTCATCTCCCTTCATGACATTGCTCACGCAAAGGCCGCAGAGGTTCAGATTAGTGTCTATCCGAAAACCCGCTGGGGCCGGTCTCTAACCGTGCCCCTGGCTCGGTCGGAGACCGGCCAGAGCAATTTTTGGATAGGTTCTTATGCCGCTTTGCGCCCTTGGCGTCTTGGCGTGAGCTTCACCTATATATCGGGACCCGGGGATCCACGCTCGTGTAGGAGTCCTTGACCCAGGCGTAGTCGGGATCGTCCTGCGCGGCCAGGCTCTGCGCGCTGCCGGCCAGGACGTTGAGATAGTACGTCGTGTAGCCGACCGGGCTGGACACCGGGTGGTAGCCCTCCGGCACGAGCACGACATCGTCGTTGCGCGCGATGACCGCGGCGTCGATGGGGTAGCCGGCGCGGTGCAGGGGCGAGGCAGCGTCGGTGTAGATGCGTTGCAGCGCATACCCCTCGGGCCGGTCGATCTTGTAATAGTAGATCTCGTCCAGGTCGGCCTGGAGCAGGCTGCCGTCGGGGGCCACGGTATGTACGTCGTGCTTGTGCGGCGGATAGCTCGACCAGTTGCCGCCCGGCGTGTAGACCTCGACCACGACCAGCCGCTGGCACGGGAACCCCGGCGGCAGCAGCCGGTTGATATGGCGGGTGGCGTGGTCGCCCCCGCGAATCTCGACGGTCACGTCCGCGGGCGTGACGAGGCGGGGCGGGAAGGCCCGATCCGCCGCGACCCAGGCGACCGCAAACTCGCACTCCGTGGCCGCGGCGACGGTCAGCGCAGTGTCGATCGGCAGATAGAGCGCGTAGGGCGGCCCGGCGAAGACGTGCTCGCGTCGGCCCAGCCCGCGTCGAGCGCGGCATGG
>MWBF01000088.1 GCA_002068935.1 Chloroflexi bacterium ADurb.Bin325 | reverse complement strand
GCCGCTCTATACGCCTGAACAGGCCCGCCGTCATGAGGTCTATCCCGGCATCACCGGCTGGGCGCAGGTCAACGGTCGCAACGCCCTGACCTGGGAGCAGAAGTTTGCGCTGGATGTGTGGTATGTCGATCATCTTTCCCTGAAGTTGGACCTGGAAATCCTCGGCAAGACGCTGTCCGCGCTTATCAGGCGTGAGGGCATCAGCCAGCCCGGCCAGGCGACCGCAGAAGAATTCACGGGGACCCAAGCGTAAATGCAACGAATCATTGTGATTGGAGCGGGCGGGCATGGTCAGGTCGTTGCTGACATCCTGCTTGCGGCAAGGGATGCAAGCGCCGATGTTGAGGTGATCGGCTTTTTGGACGATAATCCGCAGTTGATCGGACGGCGGTTATGCAGCTTGCCGGTTTTCGGGCAGATCAATAGATTGTCGACTGTATCTCACGACGCCGTGATTATCGGCATCGGTGACAATCGAACCCGGGAATTAATTATGAAATGGCTCATGGCGGCGGACGAACGGCTGGCTGTTGCACGCCACCCAGCGGCAACTATTGCCCGTGGCGTGACCATTGGCGCGGGTTCAGTGGTATGTGCGGGCGCCATCGTCAATACAGGTAGTTGCATTGGTAACAACACGATTCTCAACACTGGCTGCTCTGTTGACCATCACAACCGAATCGGGGATTACGTCCATATCGGACCCGGCGCTCATTTGGGTGGCGATGTCATTGTTGAGGATGGCGTGCTGGTGGGAATAGGAGCAACCGTTCTGCCACAAGCGACGATCGGCGCCTGGAGCCGTATCGGCGCGGGGGCGGTCGTCACGAAATCGGTCCCTGCGGGCGTCACCGTCGTGGGCGTGCCCGCGCGACCATTGCAGCGAGGTTGACTTGCCGTCTGGCCGCATCTACCTCTCTCCCCCCCATATGGGCGGGCTGGAGCAGACGTTCGTCGCCGAGACCTTCGCCTCCAACTGGATCGCACCGCTGGGGCCTCAGGTGGACGCGTTCGAGGCGGAGTTCGCCGCGGCAGTCGGCGCGCCGTATGCCCTGGCCCTCAGCTCCGGCACGGCCGCGCTGCACCTGGCGCTCCTGCTGGCGGGCGTCGGCCCAGGCGATGAGGTCCTCGTCTCCACGCTGACCTTCTCGGCCAGCGCCAACCCGGTCGTCTACCTCGGCGCGCGGCCCACGTTCATCGACAGCGAGCGCATCTCGTGGAACATGGATCCGGACCTGCTTGCCGCCGCCCTGGCCGCCCGCGCGCGGCGCAGCCGGCTGCCCAAGGCCGTGGTGCTGGTACATCTGTACGGCCAGAGCGCAAACATTGCGCCGATCCAGGCGCTCTGTGGCCGCTACGGGGTGCGGCTGATCGAGGATGCAGCGGAGGCGCTGGGCGCGTCCTACGGCGCTCGCGCTCCGGGCACGCTCGGCTGGGCCGGCATCTTCTCGTTCAACGGCAACAAGATCATCACGACTTCCGGCGGTGGAATGCTCGTCTCGAACGACGGCGATATGATCCGCCACGCGCGCAAGCTCGCCACGCAGGCGCGCGAGCCGGCCCCACACTATGAGCACGCGGAGATCGGCTATAACTACCGGTTGAGCAACGTGCTGGCCGCCATCGGCCGCGGCCAGCTTCGGGTGCTCGACGAGCGCGTGGCCGCGCGGCGGCGCAACTTCGACTTCTATCGTCGCGCCCTGGGCGACCTGCCGGGCCTCGAGTTCATGCCCGAAGCGCCGTGGGGCCGCGCCACGCGCTGGCTCACGTGCATCACCGTTCAGCCCGAGCTCCTCGGCGTCGACCGCGAGGCCATCCGGCTGGCGCTGGAGGCCGAGGATATCGAGGCGCGGCCCGTCTGGAAGCCCATGCATCTGCAGCCGGTCTTTCAGGATTGCGAATCCGTCGGCGGAGCGGTCGCCGCTGACCTCTTCGAGCGCGGGCTATGCCTGCCATCGGGATCGAGCCTGACAGAGGCGGATCTGACCCGCATCGTCGCCGTGATCCGCCGGACGGTTGGGGGTTGAGCAGGGTGCCACGTTCCTGGCCGGCGCAGTTGCTGTTCCGGGTGCGCAACCGGCACCTTGTCGCAGCCGACCTTTTGCTGGTGCCCATGGCCGCCCTGCTCGCATTCGCCCTTCGGCTGGACGGCGCACAGCTTCAACCCTACGTGCCGACGATGTTGGCCTTCGTCCTCGCTGCGCCCATCATCAAGATCCCGATCTTCAGCGTGTTCGGCATCTATTCGCGCGCCTGGCAGTACGCGGGGCTGGACGAGATGATCTTGCTCGTCTGGTCCGCCGCGCTCGGCGCGCTGGTCCAGGGCGCGTTCTTCTTCGGCGCCCAGGCGCTCTTCCCCGAGTGGCTCTCGCCCGGCATCCCGCGCTCCATCCCGTTCATCGACGGGCTTATGACCCTTGCGGTCATCGCCGGGCCGCGCTTTGCGCTGCGCGTGGGCGCCCTCAGCGCGCTGCGCGCGCGCAAGGGCGGCTCCTCCGGCGGCCCGCTCCAGCACGTCCTCATCGTGGGTGCGGGCGAGGCGGGCGCGATGGTGCTGCGCGAGCTGCGCCAGAACCCGCAGACCGGCCTGACGCCCGTCGGGTTTGTGGACGACGACCCGCTGAAACACGGCATGTTGCTCCAGCGGGTGCGCATCCTGGGCGGCCGCGAGCGCATCCCCGACCTGGTGCGCGAGCACCACGTCGAGCAGGTCATCATCGCCATGCCGAGCGCGGCCGGCGCGGCCATCCGCGAGATCGTGGAGATTTGCGAGTCCGCGGGCGTGCGCGCCCGGACCGTGCCCGGCATCTATGAGCTGCTGGGCGACACCGTCCGCCTCCGCCTCCAGCAGCTGCGCGACGTCCAGATCGATGATCTCCTGCGCCGCGCGCCTATCCAGACGGACACCGCGCAGGTGGCCGCGCTGCTCCGCGGCAGGCGCGTCCTCGTGACCGGCGCGGGCGGCTCCATCGGCTCCGAGCTGTGCCGACAGATCCTCCGCTGCAAGCCCGCCAGCCTCATCCTGCTGGGCCACGGCGAGAACAGCATCTTCGACATCCACAACGAATTGAAGATTGAAGATTCCAGATTGAAGATGAACCCCGCAGGGCCCCAATCTGCAATCTTCGATCTTCAATCGCAACTGGCGCCCGTCATCGCCGATATCCGCTTCTCCGAGCGGCTGGACGCGGTCTTTGCAGAGCACCGCCCCGAGATCGTGTTCCACGCGGCCGCGCACAAGCACGTCCCGCTGATGGAGGAGAACGTGGCCGACGCGGTGCTCAACAACATCTTGGGCACGCAGCGCGTGGTCGAGGCGAGCATCGCCGCGGGGGTCGAGCGTTTTGTCCTCATCTCCACCGACAAAGCGGTCAACCCGACCAGCATCATGGGCGTCACGAAACACATCGCGGAGTTGATCGTGGAGGCCGCGGCGCGGGAGACCGGCCGCAGCTACGTCGCCGTGCGCTTCGGCAACGTGCTCGGCAGCCGCGGGAGCGTTGTCCCCTTCTTCCAGCGTCAGATTGCCGCGGGCGGGCCGGTCACCGTCACGCACCCGGATATGCGGCGCTACTTCATGACCATCCCCGAGGCGGTCCAGCTCGTGCTCCAGGCCGCGGCGCTGGGCCACGGCGGCGAGGTCTTCGTGCTCGACATGGGCGAGCCTGTCCGCATCGTGGATCTGGCCCGCGATCTGATCCGGCTGTCGGGGCTGGAGCCGGAACACGATATCGAGATCCGCTTCACGGGCATGCGTCCCGGCGAGAAGCTGTTCGAGGAGCTGTTCGCAGCCGACGAACACTATGGCCGCACCGAACACGAGAAGATCTTTGTCGCCCAGAACGGCCGCCATGACGACCTGCGGTCGGAGATCGAACGGCTGATCGCGGCTGCGTATCGCGGCGACACGGCCGCGCTCGACGCCTCCTTCCACGCCCTCGTGCCCACCTACCAGCACGACGAGGCGCTGTCGCACACGCCCCTCGCGGCAGGCTGACCCCATGCGCGCCTGGCAACCGTCAGCCTTCGTGCCCCCGGACGCCGCGACCTTGCTGCGCGCCCTGACCGACGACGCGGCGCTGGCGGCCTGGGCAGCCAGCCGGCCCGATCCGGCGTGGGCGGATTGGCTTCGCGGCCAGGGCCTGGCTGCGCTCGTCTGCCACAGCCTTCGCCGGACAGGCGCGTTCGGCCGCCTGCCGACGGTCCTCGCACAGCCGCTGGCCGCGGCCTATTACCGCGCGGCGGCCGACGCCGAGCTGCACACGCGCGAGCTGGACGCCGTCTTGCAGGCGCTGGCCGCGGCAGGCGTCGCGCCCGTCCTCTTCAAGGGCGCGGCCCTGGCTCACCTTGTCTATCCTGACCCGGCCTGCCGTCCGATGGGCGACCTCGACCTCTGGCTGACCGCCGCGGAGATGCCCGCGGCGATCGCCGCGCTCCAGGCCGCGGGCTACCGCCAGCACGTCAAGGACGCGCGCCCCGTCGAGCTACAGGCGCGGCGGGAGGGCGAGATCCAACTGGCCGGCACGCGGCCCGGCCAGGGGCTGGTCGAACTGCACTACGGCGTCTTTGCGGGCGAATGGCTGCATCGAACCGCCGCGGTGGACGCGGCCGGCCTGGCTGCCCGCGTCATGTCGGTGACGGTCGCGGGCCGGCCCGCGCGCACCCTCGCGCCCGAGGACGCGATCATCCAACTGGCGGTCCATCTGGCCGTGAACCACCAGATGAGCTATCCGGGCGTGCGCGGGCTGCTGGACGTCTGTCTGCTGGCCCACAGCCACCCGCCGGATTGGGCCGCGGTCAGCCGACGGGCGCGCGCCTGGCGGGTCGGCGTCGCGGTCTGGCAGGTGTTGAGCCTGGCCGATGAGCTGCTGGGGCTGCCGGGAAGCGCGTCCGCGCTCGCGGAGCTCCGGCCGGCCGGCCCGCGCCGCGGCCTGCTGGCGCGCTTCGTGAATCCGGCCTCGCTGCTCGCGGGCCGCGATATCACCGGCGGCCCCGCCCGCTTCGCCTACCAGCTCTTGCTGGTCGACCGGGCCCGCGATGCCGCGCGGCTGCTCGGCCGCGCGCTGTGGCCGGAGGAGGCCTGGCTGGTCGCGCGCTACGGCCGCGCAGGCTGGCGCACCCGCGGCGCACACCTCCTGAGCGCCGTGCAAGGCCGGATATGACCCCGGTCAGGACGGCGTTGACCGCGGTCATGCGGCCCACAGGCCTGCTCATCCTGCCCGCGCTGGCTGCGCTGCCCGTGCTGCTCTTCAGCGCCTTCGTGCCGCCGTGGCTGCCGCCCGTCGCGGCCGCCCTGGTCGCGGCAGTCGGCGCGCTGGCCGCGTGGCGCGGCCGTCGGATGCTGGGCCACACGCCCGCGGACTGGCCGCTGCTGCTCCTGCTGCTGACCCTGCCGGTGGGGCTCTGGGCCTCCGCCGACCGCTCGGCCACGCTGCCGCGCACGTATGCCTTCGTCGCGGACATCGCGATCTTCTACATCGTGACAGCGCTGGCCGCCGCGCTGCCCGCGGCCAGATGGCCGCGCTGGGCCGCCTGGGCGCTCATCCTCGGCGGGCTGGCGCTGGCCGCGGCCTTCCTGCTCGGCACGCAGTTCGCCACCAACAAGCTGCCGTTCATCGACCGGCGGGTCTACCAGGCGCTCCCCGGCGGATTGCGGCCCTTCTGGAACCCGCGCGGCTTCAGCCCGAACCTGGCCGGTGGCCTGCTGGGGATGTTTCTGCCGCCCGCGCTGATGCTGGCCCTGCACGCCCGCGGATGGCCCCTTCGCATCGTTGCCGGCGCCGCGAGCCTGATCCTGGCCGCGATGATGGTGCTGGCGCAGTCCCGCGGCGCGCTGATCGGCGCGGCCGTGGCCCTGCCGCTCATCACCGTCCTGGCAGACCGGCGCTGGCTGTTCGTCTGGGCTGCGGTCGTCGTGGCGATCCTGGTGGCGCTCGCGTTGCCGGGCAGCCCCGGCCCGGCCGACCTCCAAAACCTCGTCAATGCCGCGCTGGGCGGCAACGGCACATTGAGCGAGGCCGGATTCAGCGGCCGCGTGGAGCTATGGAGCCGCGCGCTCTACATAATCCAGGATTTTCCGTTCACGGGCGTGGGCATGGGGATGTTCGAGCCGGTCGTGAGGCTGCTCTATCCGCTCTTTTCGATCGGCCCGGACGTCCAGTTCGAGCACGCGCACAACATCTTCCTGCAGGCGGGGCTTGAGATGGGGCTGCCGGGGCTGATAGGGCACCTCGCGCTCTACATGGTGCTGGGCGCGCTGTTGGCGCGGCAGGCCTGGGCCAGCCGCGCGGCGCGACGCGGCGACCAGCCCAGGCCGCTGACGGCCGTCCTGGCTTTGGGATTGCTCGGCGCGCTGACGGTCTTCCTGGTACACGGGCTGTTCGACCTGCTGACCTACGCCACGCGCGCCGCGATCGTCATCTGGGCGCTCTTCGGCCTGATGCTCGCCGTCGGCCTGGCGTCCCACGAGACAGGCTGACCGCGCCTACAGCCGCAAGGTCGCCAGCGCGCTCTCCACGCTCACGGTCGGGCTGACGCTGTACTGCACGTCGGCCAGCCTGCCCTCCTCATCGACCACGAAGTGTGAGCGGACAATCCCCATGTAGGTCTTGCCATAGTTGGTCTTCTCGCGCCACACCCCGTACAGCTCCGCCACTTTGTGATCCTCGTCCGCCAGCAGCCGGAAGGGCAGGTCGAACTTGGTCTTGAATTTGACGTGGCTCTGCACCCCGTCCGGGCTGATGCCGAGCACCACCCCGTTCCTCTCCGTGATCTCCACGTAGCTGTCGCGGAACCCGCAAGCCTGGGTCGTGCAGCCGGGCGTGTCATCCTTGGGATAAAAATAGAGGATCACCCGCTGCCCGCGCAGGTCGCTCAGGCGCACGTTCGTCCCGTCGTCCGCCGGCAGCTCGAAATCCGGCGCCATCTCGCCGACCGCCGGCACGCCCTCCGGCGCTTCCTTCTTCGCCATCACACACTCCCACGATTACAGATTGAACTACAGATGGGCGAAGCTATGCTTCGCCCAGATTGAAGATTATGGCACGTTCAGCCCTTTATTTCCGGCTTCCCGCTTCCAGTCTCCGATCTGCAATCTTCCTTCTTCAATCTTCGATCCGCAATCTCACGGCCAGATGCCGCGCTGTTGCGCCGTCTCCGCCACCTTCGAGACGGCCAGCATCATCGCGCCGAGGCGCATCGGCACGGGCTGAGCGTGCGAGAAGTCCCACACGCCCGCAAAGCTCCGCTTCATGATGCTCATCAGCCGCTGGTTGACCTCGCCCTCCTCCCAGTAGAAGTTCTGGAGGTTCTGGACCCATTCCAGATAGCTGGCGGCGACGCCGCCCGCGTTTGCCAGGATATCGGGCACGAGGATGATGCCCTTGTCCTCGAGGATCTCGTCGGCCTCGCGCGTCGTCGGGCCGTTCGCGCCCTCGACGATATAGCGCGCGCGGATGCGGTCGGCGTTGTCGGCCCGAATCTGGTGCTCCAGCGCCGCGGGGATCAGCACATCGACCGGCGCCTCGAGCAACTCCTCGTTGTTGATGCGCTCGACATCCGACTCGGCGTATCCTTCGAGCAGATGGCGCGGGTGCTGGGCGACGGCCTTGTCGATCGCGGCCAGATCCAGCCCGTTCGGGTTGTACACCCCGCCGCTCACGTCGCTGAGCGCCACGATCTTGCAGCCCATCTCGTGCAGGATGCGCGCGGCCCAGGAGCCGACATTGCCGAACCCCTGCACCGCGACCGTCGTGTCGGACAGCGCCCGCGCCTCGCGCTTGAGCAGCTCGCCGGTGACGATGGCGACCCCACGGCCGGTGGCCTCCCTGCGGCCCAACGAACCGCCCAGCGCCAGCGGCTTGCCGGTGGCGATCTCGGGCATGTAGACGCCCTCGATCATGTTCGCCGTGTCCACGATCCAGGCCATGACCTGCGCGTTGGTGTTCACGTCGGGCGCGGGGATGTCGCGCTTGCCGCCCAGGATCGGCAGGATCATCGATGTGAAGCGTCGGGTCATGCGCGCAAGCTCGCCCTGCGACATGCCCGTGGGGTCGACCTCGATGCCGCCCTTTGCGCCGCCGAACGGGATATCCACGACCGCGCACTTCCAGGTCATCATGGCGGCCAGGCCCTTGACCTCGTTCAGGTTGACGTTCGGGTGATAGCGAATGCCGCCCTTGCACGGGCCGCGTACCGAGGAATGCTGGACGCGGTAGCCCTTGAATACCTTGATCGAGCCGTCGTCCATGCCGACGGGCACGGCAACAGTCAGCTCGCGTTCGGGCTCGCGCAGGATCGCGTGGATGCCGGGATCCAGGCGCAGCCGCGCGGCGACATCGTCCAGGGAGCCCAAAACGGTGTCCCAGAGGTCTTGTTTGGGATGCAGCGCGACGGCGGAGGGTTCGGTCTTGAGGTGGGCGGGTGTTTCGAGTATCGGGTTACGCATGTCTGACTCCTTCCTCGCTCCATTGCAAGGATTTGCGCGGATGGGACCGCCAGGGGGGCGGCCGCGTGGGCCATAGTCAGCAATCGGGGCAGGCCGACGCTGATTACAGCATCGCTGATGGATAAATTATAGCACTTCCTGCGCGCCGGGGTCAATCTCCAAAGCCAGCTTTCAGCTTTCAGCTTCCAGCTTCTAGCTTCCAGCTTCCAGTTTCCAGCCAGCGCTCCCTGCGCGCCGCGGCCAATCTCATCCGGGCATGCCAGCGGGATTTCGGCTCCGATAGACTTGCATTCCGCCCGGATCATGTTTATAATGCAATCAATCTGATTGTTCCAATCAATCAGAGGATTCAGAGAGCAGGCACACATGATTCTTTCGCATCTGGACTCGGAGTTTCTGCGTTACCTGCTGGCGCATGGCTGCCAGCCCGGCGAGCGGCTGCCGTCGCTCGACGAGATCAGCGCGGAGGTCGGCATCAGCGTCGGCAAGCTGCGCGAACAGTTCGAGGTCGCACGGGTGTTGGGCCTGGTGGAGGCGAGCCCGCGGCGCGGGATCCGCTGCCTGCCCTACGATTTTCGCCCGACCGTGCGGCTCGGCCTGATGATCGCGCTCGGGCTGGATCAGGACGCGTTCCGCGCCTACAGCGCCCTGCGCATCCACCTCGAGACGGCCTTCTGGGACGAGGCCATCGTGCTCCTGACCGACGAAGACAAGGTCGGCCTGTGCCAGCTCGTCGAGCGGGCGCACGTCAAGCTGGCCGAGCCGCGCATCCAGATCCCATACGAGGAACACCGGGCGTTCCACCTGGGCATCTTCCGGCGCATCGAGAACCCCTTCGTCCTCGGCCTGCTGGAGGCCTACTGGGACGCCTACGAGGCGGTCGAACTGAACACTTACGCCGACTACACTTATTTGCAGGAAGTTTGGGGCTATCACGCGCGCATCGCCGAAGCCATCCGTGACGGAAATTATGCGCAGGGCAAGGAGCTACTGATCCAGCACATGCGTTTGCTTGATAAGATGGGCGTGGCCCATGAACTTTCGGTCTCTGTCACCGAACTGCAAGGAGAAGCAATATGAGCCTCATGTCGGACATGGTCCATCCCGACGAAGCACCGTCCGCGGTGGCATCGCAGCCACAACCGGCCGCGCAGGGCAACGACGCGCGGGTGAACAACTTTTCGCTCAGCATCGCGACGGTCAACGGCTCGGGCAGCCAGACGAGCAACGGTGTATTGTTGCGGGCGTTCTTCAAGATGGGCATCCCTGTCACCGGCAAGAACCTCTTTCCCAGCAACATCCAGGGCCTGCCCACCTGGTACATCATCCGGCTGAGCAAGGATGGCTATCTGGCCCGCCGCGACCCCTACGAGATCGCGGTGTGCATGAACGGCCGCACGGTCGTGGAGGACATGGCGCAGGTCGCGGAGGGCGGCATCGTGCTCTACGATGACTCGCTGCCGGTCGCGGCGCGGCGGCCCGATGTGACCTACTACCCCATGCCGGTCGGCAAGCTGGTCAAGGCGGCCAACCTGCCCTTCGAGCTGCGCGACTACATCGCCAACATGGTCTACGTCGGCGCGCTCGTCCACATCCTCGGCCTGGACATGGCGGAGATCGAGGCCGCGGTCGAGTGGAACTTCGACGGCAAACGCAAGCCGATCGAGCTCAACATGAACATGGTGCACAGCGCATACGAGTGGGCGCAGGCCAATCTGACCAAGACCGACCCCTACCGCGTCGAGCGGATGAGCGGCTTCAACGAGAGCAAGATCCTGGTCGGCGCCATCTTCGGCGGCGTGACGGTCGTCCCGTGGTATCCGATCACCCCCGCATCCAGCCTGCCCGATGCGCTCAACAAATATCTGCCCAAGCTGCGCAGCGACCCCGAGACCGGCCGCGGCAACTTCGCCATCATCCAGGCGGAAGACGAGCTGGCCGCGCTCGGCATGGTCATCGGCGCGGGGTGGGCCGGCGCACGGGCCATGACCGCGACCTCCGGCCCCGGCATCGACCTGATGGCCGAGTTTGCCGGCCTGGCCTATTTCGCCGAGGTGCCCGCGGTCATCTGGGATGTCCAACGCATGGGCCCCAGCACCGGCCTGCCCACGCGCACCAGCCAGGGCGACATCCTGGCCGCCTACTATCTCAGCCACGGCGACACGCGCTACCCGCTGCTCTTCCCGGCCGACCCCGCGGAGGCGTTCGAGTTCGGCCACGTCGCGCTGGATCTGGCCGAGCGCCTCCAGACGCTGGTCATGGTGCTGAGCGACCTCGACCTCGGCATGAACGTCTGGATCAGCGACCGGTTCAAATATCCGGAGCGCCCGCTGGATCGCGGCAAGGTGCTCACCGTGGAACAGCTCAACGAGCTGGGCAACTCGTGGGGCCGCTACAAGGACGTGGACGGCGACGGCATCCCCTGGCGCACGGTGCCCGGCACCCATGCCAGCAAGGGCAGCTACTTCACCCGCGGCACCACGCGCAACCCGCAGGCGCAGTATTCGGAAGCCGGGCCCGACTACCTGTACAACGTGCACCGGCTGCTGAAGAAGTTCGCCACCGCCGCCACCCTGGTGCCGCAGCCGGTGGTGCGTGCCGCCGCACGCAAGAGCCGGCTGGGCGTGCTGTACTTCGGCAGCACTGCGCCGGCGATGGACGAGGCGCTGACCACGCTGGCCGGCGCCGGCATCCACCTGGACGCGATGCGGTTGCGGGCCTTCCCGTTCCCGCCCAGCGTGGCCGAGTTCATTGCCAACCACGACCATGTCTTCGTGGTCGAGCAGAACCGTGATGCGCAGATGCGCAGCATGCTGATCAACGAGCTGGACACCGACCCAGCCTGGCTGATCAAGGTGCTGCACTACGACGGCACGCCCATCACCGCGCGCTTCATCACCCAGGCCATCACCGAGCATGTGCATGCGCTGGCCGTGGCACCCCGCCGGGAGAAGATCCAGTGACTTATATCGCCAAGCCCAGCCTGCACCACCCCACGCTCACCCGCAACAAGGTCGGCTACACCCGGCGCGATTACGAAGGCAAGGTCAGCACCCTGTGTGCCGGCTGCGGGCACGACAGCATCTCGGCGGCCATCGTGCAGGCCTGCTGGTCGCTGGACATCGCGCCGCACCGGGTGGCCAAGCTGTCGGGCATCGGCTGCAGCAGCAAGACGCCCGACTACTTCCTGGGCGCCAGCCACGGCTTCAACACCGTGCACGGCCGCATGCCCAGCGTGCTGACCGGTGCCAACCTGGCCAACCGCGAGCTGCTGTACCTGGGCGTCTCGGGCGACGGCGATTCAGCCAGCATCGGCCTGGGCCAGTTTGCCCATGCCATGC
>MWBF01000087.1 GCA_002068935.1 Chloroflexi bacterium ADurb.Bin325 | reverse complement strand
TTCCGCGAACTTTTGGATGACGCGCTGGAGCGGTTCGACGGCGCATTCGGTCGGCTGACGGGCCCCGCCCGGGCAACGGCTGCCGCTTGAAGACGGCGCGTGCGGGGACGGTAATTTCGTTCCCGCTGTGCCAAAATCGTCCGGTTGGAATCGTCCTGACGGCCGGTTATAATGGGGATAAGGCTCCTTCCAGCGCGAACGAGCCGAACCCATTTCCCAGTGAAAGGAGAGATTCCTACCATGCGTGCGGTTTCTTATATCCGCGTCTCGACCGAGGAGCAGCTCGAAGGGCACAGCCTGGATGCCCAGCGCACGAGCATCCGGTCCCTGATCACCGACCGGCAGTGGGACTTCGCTGGCGAGTATCTCGACGCCGGCATCTCCGCCAAGTCGGACTCATACCGGCCCGCCCTGGCGAAGCTGCTCGAAGATGCTACGAAAGGGCGTTTCGACGTAGTGGTGGTGGACAAGATCGACCGCTTCTACCGCCACCTCAAGGGGCTACTGATCGCCCTCGACACCTTGCGGGAGCGCGATGTCACCTTCGTCTCCGTGCAGGAGAAGATCGACCTATCGACCCCGTGGGGCAAATTGACGCTGACGGTGCTGGGCATGTTGGCCGAGATCTACATCGATAACCTGCGCTACGAGACCCGCAAGGGCAAGATCGCCCGCGCCCGCAAAGGTTTGTGGAACGGCAGCGTCCCCCTGGGCTACTGCCTCGGGTTGTGCTCGGCGTGCACCGACGCCAATGGCAAGGATTACTGCCCCCAGTACGGCGAGGCGGACTGCTCGGACGGCCGTCATCTGGTGGTTCACCCGGTGGAAGGGGAGGCGATCCGGCGGATGTTCGCCTGGTATCTCACCGGAGAGCACTCCGATGGCGAGATCGCCGAACAGTTGAACGCAGACGGGGTCGTCCTGCCCGATGGCCGGCGCATCCCTTTTCGCACCAAGGGCCGAGGACCGGCGCGGCCGCCCTCGGTCTTCACCAAGGATGCGGTCCGCGAACTGCTGCAGAACGAATTCTACAGCGGCATGCTCCCCTACTACGGGGTGGATGCGCAGGGGCGCAAACGTAAGCGCAAGGATCCCGTTGAAATCTTCTCCGGCGATCATCCGGCGCTGGTCAGCCGGGCGGACTTCGCTCGGGCGCAGGAGCTGCGCGCCATGTTCGCCCATCGGGTGCGCCTGGGCCGGAAAGCGCCCTGCATGTACCCCTTATCGGGGCTCCTGCTGTGTTCGGGTTGCGGCAAGCCGTTGCGCGGCATGACCTCGTATGGCCGGGCGTACTACCGCGATGCGACCCATCTCAACCATGCGGGCTCCTGCACGCAGCGGACGGTGCGGGCGGAGGTAGCGGAACAGCAGGTGGTGGATCTCATCTGCTCGGTGAAGCTGCGGCCGGGCTGGCAGGAGTGGGTCATGGAGCAGCACTTCACGCCGGAGGAGCGGACCGCGCTGGACGAAGCTGAGCGGGGGATTCAGGGGCGGTTCGAACGGGCGACCGAGTTATACCTGGCCGGTGCGATCACGAAGGAGAAGTACCAGGCCGAGAAGTGGCAGTATCAGACAGACATGGCCGGTTTGCGTCCAGCGAAGTTGGATGCTATCATAGAGGCCGGACACGTGCTTGAGGAGTTCGCCCAACGATGGGCGGCGGCGGAAACGTCCCTACAAAAGAATGAACTCCTACGACTGATCCTCGTAGGAGCTCAAATTCAGGGACATTCGCTAACCGCGCTCGTGGTGAAGTTGCCATTCTATCCACTGATGCGACATTGTCCCAGCGGGGACGACGGGGTTCGAACCCGCGATCTCCGGCTTGACAGGCCGGCATGTTAACCGCTACACTACGTCCCCAGTTGTCTGATCGTTCACGCCATTGTGACCGCCGACACTCTATTTATAGCATACCCCCAATCACCCGTCAAATTAGAGACCCAGGTCTCTTATAGGAGTCTGACTTGTCAGCATATCTCGGCGAACTGGCCGCGCTGGCCACTGCCACGATGTGGTCGTTTTCGTCCATCGCGTTCACCTTCGGCGGCCGCCGCGTCGGCTCGGTGGTCGTCAACCGGACGCGGCTGGCGATGGCCGTGCTCCTCATCGGCGCGATGCACTGGGTGCTCTACGGCCGCCCCTTCCCGTGGGACGCCGGGCCGCAGCCGTTCTTCTGGCTGGCGCTCTCCGGCTTTGTCGGGCTGGTCATCGGCGACGGCATGCTGTTCCAGAGCTATGTGCTGGTCGGCGCACGCATCGGCGTCCTGTTGCTGTCGCTCTCGCCGATCTTCAGCGCGCTGCTGGCCTGGATCTTCCTGCACGAGACGCTGACATTGCCGGAGCTGGGCGCTATGGCGCTGGCCCTGGGCGGGGTGACCTGGGTCGTGCTGGAGCGCAGCAAGGGCGCCGTCGAAGCGCCCAGGGAGGGCCGTAACTACGGCCTCGGCATCCTGTTCGGGGTCGGCGCGGCGGCCTGCCAGGCGATCGGGCTGGTCCTCTCCAAGCCCGGGCTGGCGAACGGCTTCCCCGCCCTGTCTGCCACCATGATCCGCATGTTCACCAGCATGGTCGCGATCTGGCTGATCGCGGCCGCGACCGGGACGGCAGGCCAGACGATCCGCCGGGTGCGAGCCGACCGGCGCGCGGCGCAGGCCATCCTGATCGGCTCCATCGTGGGGCCGTTCCTGGGCGTCTGGCTGTCGCTGGTCGCGATCCAGGCCGCACGCGTCGGCATTGCGTCCACCCTGATCGCCATGACGCCGGTCATCACGCTGCCGTTGGTGCCGATCGCGTTCAAGGAGCGCGTCTCGCTGCGCGCGGTGCTGGGGACGCTGGTCGCGATGGCCGGCGTGGCCCTGATGATCCTGATGTGAGCCGCGCTGCGGCCCCGTGTCACAGCAGCTCGATGGTGTAGTCCACCAGCTCCGCATCCAGCCGCCAGGCCGCGATGCTGTCGGCCACGCGCTCGAGCAGCCCGTGGACATAATCCGCGCTGGGCGAGACCGCGGCCACGCCGATGACCATGTGGCCGAGCTGATCCATGTCCTCGATCTCGGCGACCGACACGTTGAACTCGCGCCGGATGCGCGCGATGATCGGCCGGACAAGCCCGCGCTTCTCCTTCAGCGAGCCGACGCCCGGCACATAGATCTCGAGGGTGAGCAGGCCGACGCTTGCCATCCCGCGCCCTTCAGCCCGCGCGCTGCCAGGCGGCGCGCGCACGGCGCGCGAACTCGATCTCGGAGGGGAAGGTCAGCTCGGCCGCCGCGGTCGTCAGGTCGGGCGTCCAGCGGGGGGTGAAGCGGGCCTCGTCCGGGTTGTCGGCCGCAAACTGCGGCCGGCCGTGCTGCGGGTCGGCCAGCCGCAGCAGATAATAGTGCTCCGTGCGGCGGACATGCTCCTGCTCGTCCGTCCACTCGGTCAGGGCCTCGCCCAGATCCGCGATGATCTCCAGGTTGCAGTAGCCCGTTTCCTCGCAGGTCTCGCGCAGCGCGGCCTGCATGTCGCTCTCGCCCGGCTCCACGTGGCCCTTGGGCAGCCGCACCTCGAACACGGGCCGGCCGTTGCGCATCACCCACCGCTCGATCAGCAGCACCCGGCCCGCATCGTCCAGCACGACCCCGCCGGCCGCCCGATATTCCCTCGTCCGCATGGTCTGTCCCGCCTCCGTCACACCCGCAAGGTCCAGGCGTCGCTGCGATATTTATCGCGCAGCAGCTCCGCGGTCCACGCGCGCTCCTGGTCGGTCAGCTCGCCCGGGTACAGCTCCAGCCCCAGCTCCTCGACCATGCCCGCGATCAGCGCGTCCATCGCCTCCTCGTAGCCGACCTGTCGGCCGAGGATCTGTTCGACGGTCGTCGCGTGCTCGGCCAGCGAGCGGCGAAGGGCCGCGCGCTCGGCGGGGTCGGCGAACGTCAGACAGTCCACCACGCGCGCGACATCGCCCACCAGCGGCAGCGAGCCGTGCTGCAAGACCGACCTGGCGCGCCGCGCCTGCGCGCTGCCGAGGATCTTGCGCCCGCCCGCGGTGATCTCGTAGGCGGAAGGGACCTCGAAGCAGGCCGCGGACACGTCCGGCCCCGCCCGGTTGCTGCCGGGCGCTTCCTCGGCCGCGATGCCCAGCCGGTGCAGGCCCGCGACCAGCCCGCGGCTGATGCGCAGATACGCATCGAGCACCAGCCCCGCCATCAACGGGTGGTCGGGCGAGGCTGCGACGCTGTATGTCAGCTCGTCGGTGTGCAGGATCGCGCGGCCGCCCGTGGGCCGGCGGACGATGTCATACCCGCGCTCGGCGCAGGCCGCCAGATCGACGCCCTGGGCCTGCTGGTTGCGGCCCAGCGACACGCAGGGCGGGGCCCAGCCGTAGAAGCGCAGCGTGGGCGGCGAGACGCCCTCCGCGATGCCCTGGGCGATCGCCTCGTCTATAGCCATGTTCTCCGCGCCGGTCGCATGCCCGTGCCGCAGCAGCCGCCATGCCGATGGAAGATCGAAGAAGGAAGAAGGCAGATTGTCGGCCATTGTGCGCGCCCTGACCCCTCATATACTTTGAACCTATCCGAAAGCCGGCTCCGGCCTGCCGTCCCCCATCCCCTCCCCTGACCTGCGAGCCGAAGGCTTGCCCTCAGGAGAGGGGGAGCCGAGGGGGTGAGGCCGGCCGCTCGCCGACGAACGGCTGGATTATATCACATTCCGAATCTGGCATAGTGCGCCGCTTGCTGCTAGAATCTGCATGATCGGTCGAGCGATCGTCAGCGTTCTATGTCGGAGGGCCATATGGCGGATCGTCTGCTGGACGGCCAGCGGGTGCTGTTGGGGGTGACGGGCGGGATCGCCGCGTACAAGGCGGCGGATCTGTGCAGCAAGCTCGTGCAGGCGGGCGCGCAGGTGGACGTGGTCATGACCGAGGCGGCGGCGCGTTTCGTGGCGCCGCTCACCTTTGCCGCGCTCAGCGGCCGGCCCGCGCGCATCGACATGTGGAGCGCGCCCGGCGGCGACCCCATCCCGCACGTCAGGATGGCGGCGAGCACGGATCTGGTCATCGTCGCGCCGCTGAGCGCCAACACGCTGGCCAAACTCGCGCTGGGGCTGGCCGATAACCTGCTGACCGCGACGCTGCTGGCGACGCCGATCGCGGCGTTATCGAAGCCAGGCTTCGATGGCGGCGTTCCCTGGATCCTCGCGCCCGCGATGGAGTCGCACATGTGGGCTAACCCGCTGACCCAGGCGCACATGGTCGCGCTCGTTGCGCGGGGCGCGGCGCAGGTCGGGCCGGGCCGCGGCCGGCTGGCATCCGGCGCAATGGGCGCGGGCCGCATGGCCGAGCCGGCGGAGATTCTGGCCGCGGCGCGGCTGGCGCTGGCGCGGCGCGGGCCGCTGGCCGGCCGGCGGGTGCTCGTGACCGCGGGCGGCACGCAGGAGCCGCTCGACCCCGTGCGCTATCTCACCAACGCATCGTCGGGCAAGATGGGGCTGGCGCTGGCCGAGGCCGCGCGCGACCTGGGCGCGGCGGTCGCGGTCGTCCACGCTCCGTTGGCCGTGCCCATGCCCTACGGCGTCGAGAGCGTCCCGGTCCGCACCGCGCAGCAGATGTGCGACGCCGTGCTGGCGCGGGCCGGAACGACCGACGTGCTGATCGGCGCCGCGGCCGTGGCCGACTTTCGGCCGGCGGAGGCCGCGGGGCAGAAGATCAAGAAGACGCCGGGCCAGGAGGAGTTGCTGGTGCGCCTGGCGCGCAATCCCGACATCCTGGGCGAGGTCGCGGCGCAGCGGGCGCAGACCGGCTGGCCGCGCGCGGTGGTCGGCTTTGCCGCGGAGACCCAGGATCTGCTCGCCAACGCGGCCGCAAAGCTGGTCGCCAAGAGGCTCGATCTGATTGTCGCCAACGACGTGACCGAGCCGGGCAGCGGGTTCGGCGCGGACGACAACCGGGTGACGCTGCTCTTTGCCGACGGCCGACAGGAGGCGCTGCCCATCATGCCCAAGGCGGAGGTGGCCGACCGCGTCCTGGCCGCGGTGTTGCCGCTGCTGCAACCGGATTGATGCTGCGTATCCGCCGTGCTATACTGGCGCAGGCGCGGCAAGGGCGATCCGGGCTGTCCGCCGCCCTAAGACCTATCCGAAAATTGCTCTGGCCGGTCTCCGACCGAGCCAGGGGCACGGTCAGAGACCGGCCCCAGCAGGTTTTTGAATAGACACCAAGCCTATAGCGACGATAGGGAGCGTACACATGGCACGCGTAAAGCCGCAGGAGCTTTTCGACCAGTTCAACCCGCAGATGCGCGCCGCGCTCGAGGAGGCGCTGAACAAGCTGCTGCCCGACGTTCAGGTGGATCGGCGGATGCTCTACCTGGAGTTCCGCCTGGCCCTCAACCGCAAGTTCAAGCAGTGGGAGAACGTACCCAACTCGGCGGTGGATGCCGACTGAGGCTGCCTTCGAGTGGGGAGCGCAAGCATGAATGAGACCCTGACCGCGGTTCCGGGCATCAAAGTGGGCCACGTCACCGACCCCGTCGGGCTGACCGGCTGCACGGTCGTGCTGTGCGAGGGCGGGGCCGTCGGCGGCGTGGATCAGCGCGGGGGCGCGCCCGGTACGCGCGAGACCGATCTGCTCCGGCCCATGCACCTCGTCCAGCGCGTGCACGCCGTCATGCTGGCTGGCGGCAGCGCGTTCGGGCTGGCCGCCGCGGACGGCGCGATGCGCTATCTCGACGAGCGCCGGATCGGCTATGCCTCCGGCCCCGTGCGCGTCCCCATCGTGCCGGCCGCGATCCTGTTCGACCTGGCCGTCGGCAGCAGCCAGGCGCGGCCGGATGCGGAGATGGGCTATCGCGCGTGTCTGGCCGCGAGCGCCGCGGCCGTCGAGCAGGGCAACGTCGGCGCGGGGACGGGCTGTAGCGCGGGCAAGGCGCTCGGCGCGCGGCTGGCGACCAAGACCGGGCTCGGCAGCGCCGCGTTCGACCTGGGCCGCGGGCTTATCGTCGCCGCGCTCATCGCGGTGAACCCATTCGGCGACGTGGTCGATGCGCAGGGCCAGATCCTGGCGGGCACGCGCCGGCGTCGCGGCGGGTTCGCCGACACGCTGGGCGTGCTGAGGAGCCTGACCGGGCAGCTCGCGCTGCGCGTGGCCGGCGCGACGGTGATCGGCGTGGTCGCGACCAACGCCCGGCTCAACAAGGAGCAGGTCGGCAAGGTCGCGCAGATGGCGCAGGACGGGATTGCTCGCACCATCCGCCCCGCGCACACCCTGTTCGACGGCGACACGCTCTTTGCGCTGGCGACGGGCGGCGTGAGGGCCAGCCCCACGCTCGTCGGCGCATACGCGGCCGAGGCGGTCGCGCGGGCGGTGATCGCGGCCGCGCAGCACGCGGTCGCGGCGGGCGGCCTGCCCGCGGGCGCGGATGTCATGGGGCAGGGACCGTCCGCCGCGTGAGCGGCTGAGACGCCTTGCCGCATGAGCCAGAGTTAGTGTCTGTCCAAGGGATGCTGGGGTTTGCCTCACCCCCATCCTCCTCTCCTGAAGGCTCGCCGTCAGGAGAAGGGGGAGCCGAGGGGTTCTGCCCCCAGCGCTTCTCGGATAGATTCTCGGATGATAAGCCACGAGGAGAGTGATTGCGTGGAGCTTTTGTTGATGATCCTGACCTTGTCGCCCCTGATCCTGGCCCTGTGGCTGGCGAATTTGTCGCAGCGCAAGCGCGTCGAGGGCGAGGTGCAGACGGAGCGGCTGCTGAAGCTGCTGGCCTACGGCATCCTGGCGCTGGTCTACGGCGGGCTGATCTTGTTCGGCCTGCTGCTGCACGGCATGGCGCTGCTGGGAGGCGGCCAGCCCGACTTCGTCGAGATGCTGGCGGAGCTGGGGGTGACGCCGGGCGCGTTGTCCCGCATGGCGCTGGCGATGTGGTTGCCGTCGCTGCTCGGCCTGTTTATGCTGACCCGGCCGGCGCGACGCCTGGCCGCGCGCATCTCGAACATCGATCCCGCACACCCGGTGCACGCGGTCGCGCTGTCGATGGCGGCCCTGATCCTCATCAACCTGCTGTTCACCCTGGGCGTCGGCATCGATAATCTGGCCAACATCCTGGAGACCGCCGCGGAGCCGGGCGTGGGCGCGGTCTCGGTGTCCGCGGTCTGGGCGCAGAACATCGCCTTCCTGCTGATGTCGTTCATCGGCGTCGGTTTGCTGGCGCACCGCACCTTCCGCGGCGCGCTCAATCGGCTCGGCATCGTCCGCCCGACCTGGCAGCAGGCCGCGCTGGGCGCGGGGTTCGGCATCCTGCTGGCGCCGCTGATCCTGCTGCTGGAGGCGCTGGCGAGCCATTTCAGCCTCGGCGCGAGCGCGGAGGTCGAGAAGCTCACGGAGATCCTGATCGGCCCGTTGACGACCTCGTTCGGGGGCGTCCTGACGTTGGGGCTGGCCGCCGCGCTGGGGGAGGAGAGCGTGTTCCGCGGCGCGTTGCAGCCGCGGTTCGGGCTGGTGCTCACGGCGCTGTTGTTTGCGCTGCTGCACAGCCAGTACGGGCTCAGTTTTTCGACGTTTGCGGTGTTCGGGGTCGGGCTGGTGCTGGGGCTGCTGCGGATGCGCGCGAACACGACGACGGCCATGCTCATGCACGCGCTCTACAACATCTTGCTCGGAGCGATCGGCTATTTCGGGTGGTTGCAGAATCTATAGAGTGTGTCTGACGCGCCGCGCGAGTCAGTAAAGAGTAACGAGTAAAGAGTAATGAGTAATGAGTAACGAGTGATCGAATTCCTGGTTACTGGTTACTCATTACTTATTACTTATTACTCGTTAGAACAACACCATCGCCAGCTTCGTGCGATATTCGCGCACGAGGGGCGACTCGTCGCCGAGCAGCGCGAAGAGCGCGAGCATGACCTGGCGCGGCTCGCCGTTGCGGTAACGCTTGTCGCGGCGCAGCACATCGAGCAGCGCGTCCAGCGCGGAGCGCATCTGGCCCTGGATGATGGCCTGGCCCGCCTTCTGATACAGGCCCTCGATCTCGCCGGAGCCGTTGGCCGGCGATGCGGCGGTGAGCAGCAGGCCCACCAGCGGCTTCAACGCCTCCGCCGCGCCCGCCTCCGGGCTATCCCCCAGCTTATCGAGCAACTGACCGGCCTCTTGGGCCTTGCCCTGGCCGAGCAGCGCCTTGGCCAGCGTCAGATTGAGCGCGGGCAGGCTGCCGTTGCCCGCGCCGGCCTTGCGCAGCGCCTCCTCGGCCTCGGCATACTTGCCCTGCGCCAGCAGCGTCTCGGCGTCGGGCCCGCCGCCCGCGGCGGCCTGGCCGCCGCCCTTCACGGCAAAGCGGGCCAGGAACTCGCGGACGCGCGGCTCCGGCTGCGCGCCGACGAACTCGGCCACCATCTTGCCGTCCTTGAACGCCTTGACCGCGGGGATGCCCTGGATGCCGAACTGGCCCGCGACGCGCTGGTTCTCGTCCGTGTTGATTTTGGCGAGGATGAACCCGCCCGCATACTCGTTCGCCAGCTTTTCGAGCACCGGCCCCAACATGCGACATGGCCCACACCAGGGGGCCCAGAAGTCCACCACGACCGGCGTCTGCCGAGAGCGGTTGATCACCTCGGTCTGAAAGGTGGCGTCGCTGACATCGATCACGTATTCTGACTTCATCAATGCCTCACAGCTTATAACGATAGACGTTGGTCTCGCGCTTCTCGAATCCGATCCGCTGATAGAGCCGGTTGGCGGCCTCGCGCGCGGGGCGAGAGGTCAGCTCGACCGTGATGGCGCCCGCGGCCTTCGCCACGGCCAGCGCCTCGCGCGTCAGCGCCTCGCCGATGCCCTTTCCGCGGTGCGCATCGTCCACGACCACATCCTCGATCCAGGCGCGGCGGCCCGTCGGGATGCGGAACATGGCAAGGGTCAGGCTGCCGACGATCTCCCCCTCGTCAGCGCGCGCGACGAGCAGCGTGACGGCGGGCGATGCGAGGATCTCCGCCAGCTCGGCGTGCGTGGGCGCGGGGTTGCTGGACGACAACTGCGGCATCAGCCGCCGGAAGGCCTCCACCAGCTCTTCGGTCGCATGGGTCTGTCGCTCGATGCGCATATCACGATTCTCCGCAGGTTAGATGCTCAAGCCCGCCATTGGGTTACGGAAGGAAGATTGAAGAAGGAAGATTGCAGATTGCGGATTCAATCTTTCATCTTCCGTCTTCCATCTTCAATCGTACCGTCCGAGTTCCTTCGCCAGCGCGACCCACTGGCGGAACGTCTCCAGGCTCACCGAGTCCGGCACGGAGTGGTCGGAGCTGATGAGGTAGCCGCCGTCCTTCTTCATCACCGGGATGACGCGGCGCATCTCGGCCCAGAGCTCCTCCGGCTCGGTGTAGAGCACGGCGTTCAGCCCGCCGTGGAACGCCAGCCGGTCGCCGTACTGCGCCTTGAGCGCCACCGGATCCATCCCGGCCTTGACCTCCAGCGGGTTGAGCATGTCCAGCCCCATATCGACCAGATCCGGCACGAAGCGGTTGATGTTGCCGCAGGAGTGCAGCCGCGCCTTGATGCCCTTCTGGTGCGCCCACTCGATCGCGCGGCGGTGCACCGGCTTGAGCAGCTCGCGGTACATGCGCAGCGAGAAGAACTGCGTGCCCTTGTAGCCCATGTCGTCGTACCACATGGCCTCGTCGAAGTGATAGCCCGCATCCCAGACCATGTCGAGCAGGGCCAGGTTGACGTCGAGGAAGTGGTTGAAGACATCCACCAGCCACTCGGGCTGCTCGACCAGCGCGACCAGCACGCGCTCGGTGCCGACGATCCACGAGTGGGTGACGTCGAAGCCGAACCAGAGCAGCCCGCGCAGCCAATAGCCCTCCTCGCGCCAGCGCTTGTAGTTTTGTTCGAGGTGCGCCCACGGGATGCGGTCGCGGCTCGGCGTCGTGCGGGCCTTGGCGATAGCCCATGATTCGGGGTCCACGATGGTGTGGGCCAGGAAGTCGGGCACGCCGCCCGCGTGGGTCCAATCGCGCATGGTTGTCCCGAAGCGGCTCGTGTGGATGCGGTATTCGGGCGTCTCCTCGAGGACCTCTTCGGGGTATTGCGGGCTGTTATCGACCGAGATTGTTGCAAACTTATCCAGCCCGAAGTAGTCGTCGACGCGGACGCCCTCGGGCATGCCCTCGCGGCGCCAGCGCTCGACCGTCGAATTCCACGGATCATCGGTGACGGGCACGCGATCAGCTTCCTGGTGCGCGTACATGCGTTGCATGCGTTCGTGGGTGGTCATTTCGGCCATGATGGTTGCTCCTTTGGATGATAGGACGCTGATGACGCAATTTCAATGGATCGGCTGGATATGATGAGTATACGCGGAGCGGCGGGGTTTGTCACATTTCGCCTCGGACGGGCGCGCCGCGGGCGGTTCAGCGTGCCTGCCGGGCCCGGTGGAAGAGGCTCTCGGCCGGCGCGCGGCGGAAATGGGCGCGGTAGGCCGCGGACTCCGCGAGCGCGGCGGACAGGCGACCGTCGAGCGCGGCGCGCTCGGCCGCGGCCGCGGGTTGGCCGCTGCCCGCCGCGAGATGCAGCTCAGGGCCATCTGCCAGGATCGTCAACTGGCCCGCGGCGGCCAGCCACGCGAGGCCCAGCCGGACGGCGACCTCGGTCTGCGCGCTGGCCGCGGCCAGCGCGGCCAGCGTCGTCCGGCCCGCGCGCGCGTTGACGACGTGCTTGGCCAGCCCGGCCAGGCGGCGTAGGAACGCCTCCGGCTGATCCAGGCGCGGGTCCTGGCCGACCAGATAGACGCGCGCCGGCCGGTCGAGCGTTATTTCATACATCT
>MWBF01000086.1 GCA_002068935.1 Chloroflexi bacterium ADurb.Bin325 | reverse complement strand
GGCGGAAACTTCGTCCGCCACCAGCTCGAGCATCGCCCGGAGGACAGCTTCGTCTGCCTCGACGCGCTGACCTACGCCGGGAACCTGTCCTCGCTTGAAGAGGCGATGCGGCGCCCGAACTTTCGCTTCGTCCGGGGCGACATTTCGGACCGGGATGCCGTCGGGCGCCTGTTTTCGCAGGAGCGCCCGGACGCCTTAGTGAACTTCGCCGCCGAGAGCCACGTCGACCGCTCGATCGGCGACCCCGCGCTGTTTTTGCGCACGAACGCCGTCGGCGCGCAGGTGCTGCTCGACGCGTGCCGGGCGCACGGCGCGCGCTTTCTCCAGATTTCGACCGACGAGGTGTACGGCGACCTCCCGCTCGAGGGGGATTCGGCGTTTACGGAGGGCTCGCCGCTCCGCCCGTCGTCGCCGTACTCGGCCTCGAAGGCGTCGGCGGACCTCCTCGCGCTCGCCTATTTCCGCACTTACGGCCTGCCGGTCACGGTCGCGCGCGCGTCGAACAACTTCGGGCCATGGCAGTTCCCGGAAAAGCTGATCCCGAAATTGATCGCCCGCGCGCTTCAAAACCGGCCGCTGCCCCTCTACGGGCACGGCGGACACGTGCGCGACTGGCTCTACGTCGGGGACTGCGTGCGCGCGCTCGACGAAATCCTGCGCCGCGGACAGCCGGGCGAGGTCTACAACGTCGGCGGCGGGAATCCGCGCGCGAACCTCGACGTCGCGAGGGCGGTGCTCCGCGCGCTCGAAAGGCCCGAGAGCCTGATCGCGTTCGTCCCTGACCGCCCCGGCCACGACGCCCGCTACGCGCTCGACTGCGCAAAGATTCGCCGGGAGCTCGGCTGGGTTCCCGAAATATCCTTCGAGGACGGAATCGAGAGCACCGTCCGCTGGTATGTCGACCACCGCGCATGGTGGACAAAAACCCCGGGGCTGTAATTCGCCCCGGGGTTCGACTTGATATCGGGTCAGTCCGTGCAGACCGGGAAGCTCTTGCCGAGCCAGCCGGAGCCGCCCTCCTTGCCCATGCCGCCGCTCAGGTTGTAGGCGTCGTAGCCGAGCAGGCGGAGGATCGCCACGGTCTGCGAGGCGGTCTGGCCGGAGTAGCAGGTGACGATGATCTTCTTGTCCGTCGGCAGGTTCTCGAAGTCCTTCTCCATGCCCGCGCCGTACGGGTTGTTGACCGCGCCCTCGATGTGGCCGGCCTCGTAGTCGACCGCCTGGCGCACCGAGTAGATGAAATAGTCGTCCATCTCCGCCTCGATGACCTCCATCAGGCTCTCGGGCGCGAAGTTGTTGTTCGCAAACGCGGTGCCGGCGTTCGCGGCGACATCCTCGAAGTACTTCGTGATCGCGGCCTGCACGTCCGGATCGACCTCGTAGCTGTCCTCGGGCAGCAGCGCCTCGTCGGTCGTCAGGTACTTCTCATAGCCCTCGGTCGCCGAGATGCCGTTGTTGAAGCCGCTCTGCACGTTCGTCGCGAACTTGCCCGCGACGTTCAGAAGCGCCGTCGTCTGCGACGAGGTCTGGCCTGTGTAGCAGTAGATGTAGAGCTGCACGTCGTCCGGAATCTCCGCGAGGCGCTCGGCGATCGTCATGCCGTAGGGCACGTTGACCGCGCCTAACAAATGGCCCTCGGCGTAGGCGTCCGGCTGCCGGATGTCGAGGATCAGCATCTCCTCGCCCGCGTCCATCTTGGCGAACAGATCGGGCACCTTGATCACGTACTTCGCGCCGTCGTAGTTCGCGAAGTAGGCAAGCGCCTTTTCCTTGACGACCGGGGAAACCTCCGCGATCGCGGCCGCGGAAATGAGAACGAGGCACAGGGCGAGGGACAGGATTCTCTTCATGGTTCGTCTCTCCTTTTTTGTTTGTCAGGAAGCGTCCTTGCTGCTCGGCGCAACCGCGCCGGCGGGCATCTCGATCGGGGAATTCGGGTTTCCGGACCACTCCAGATACGCGCCGTCGTAGATCCGTATGTTGCGGTATCCGGCGTCGTAGAGCCTCAAAAACACGGGCGCGGCGCGCATCGACGTCTGACAGTAGACGATGATCCGGTTCTCGGGCCGCATGCCCCTGTTCAGGTAGTTGATGCGGGTCGTCTCGACCGTCTTGAAGGTTCCGTCCTTTGAGAAGTTGTCCGCGAAGTCCCAGATGACGGACGAGGGAATCTTCCCGTCGGATAAGTACTCCGCCTCGGTCCGGACGTCCAGGAGCACCGTGTTCCTGTCCGGCTCGTTCACCTGATTGAGCACGTCCGCGGCGGTCGCGAGCCGGGGCCGCACCTCCCCGCGGCCAGAACCGAGCTGCGGGATGTCGTCCTCGGTGAGAAACAGGTGATGGGGCGCAACCTCGCACGTCACCGGGAGGCCTTGCTCCTTGGCCTTGCGGATGAGCAGGATCTCGTCGCGCAGCGAGACGTGCGCGAGGTGGACGGGGCGTCGGTAGAGCGCGGCCATGAGGATCACCGCCGCGAGCGTGCGATCCTCGGCGTGGGCCACGATCGGCCGCGCCGTGGGCCAGCTCGCAAAGTGGGCCTGCCAGTCGGTCAGGGCGTCCAGCCGGAGCGGCCCGTAGGTCTGGTCGAGGTACATCTTCAGTCCGGCGACGTCCGCGGCCAGGGCCGGCGCGCTCGCGCTGTTATCCGCGCCCGCGCCGAGGAACTGGGCGTAATCGCAGCGGGCCTTTGCGGCCGCGGCGAGCGCCAGCGCGAGGGTCGCGGCGTCGGTGACGGGCGGCCGGGTGTTCGGCATGGCCAGGACGGTCGTGAAGCCGCCGGCCAGGGCCGCGGCCGTCCCCGTGTCCCAGTCCTCCTTGTGCGTCGCCCCCGGCTCGCGCAGGTGCACGTGCGGGTCGATCAGTCCCGGCAGCCTCAGCATAGGTCACCGCGGCCCGACGCGGGGCAAAAAAAGAGAGCCTTGCGGCTCTTGGAAACGGGTGTTGGGGCGGAAAAAACAAAACGCCCACGGAAGCCCAGGGCTTCGGGGCGCGCAAGATCGAAAAAGATGCGTGGCTTCACTCGTCGTGACCTCCCAATACGGTCATGTCGCCGCTGCGTGAACGGCAATGCCGCTGCCGCCGCTTGCCGGCGCCGGTGCACGGGAAGTCAAAGAGGTCGGCCCAGTGATAGGACGTGCTGCGCGGAAGCGTCCCGCGCACAGGGAATCCTAGCAGGGATGCGGCCTGACGTCAAATCCGGACGCCGCGCCGAGCGGAGGCAGCGCCGAGCGAATCCGTAAAACATTGACAACCCTGCGGCGGCGTGGTATCCTCCCCGACACAATCGAGACTGACAACAGCGACGATGGAGAGAGTACGGGGCCAGGGCGTGGCCCAGAGAGCGGCTAGCCGGTGCGAAGGCCGCCTGCGTCTCCCCGGAAAGACACTCCGGAGCTGCGGGGTCGAAAGAACGTTTCCGCCGCGTTCGTAGGCCCAGGCCGGCGCCTCCCGTTACGAGGCCGGGTCAATGGTTGACCGTCTAAGGTCGCGGCCGTGAGGCCGCGATAAACCAGGGTGGCACCGCGAGCAGGCTCCTCGTCCTTGGGCGAGAGAGCCTGTTTTATTTCCCTGCAAGAGGTGCACCCATGCAACGGATTTATACGACCGAGGTGGCCGCGCACGTCGGCGAACACGTGCGGGTGGCCGGCTGGCTCCACGCGCTGCGGCGGCTGGGCGGCATCAACTTCCTGGTGCTGCGCGATGCGCGCGGGATCGTCCAGGCGGTGCTCGACACGCCGGAGGCGCTGGCCGCGCTGGAGGGTCTGCTGCCGGAGACCGTGCTCAGCGTCAGCGGCGCGGCCGTCGCGGAGCCGCAAGCGCCCGGCGGCGTCGAGATCCACGGCCCGACGTTCGAGATCCTCTCGCCCGTCCGCGATGCGCTGCCCTTCCCGCTGAACAAGCCGGAGGTCAAGGCCACTCTGCCGATCTTCCTCGACCACGCGGTCATCGGCCACCGCCATCCCGCCCGGCGCAGCGTCATGCGGCTGCAAGCCGGCGCGATGGCCGGGTTCCGCGCCACGCTGGCCGGGCTCGGCTTTACCGAGATCCAGACGCCCAAGCTGGTCGGCTCGGCCACCGAGGGCGGCGCAAACGTCTTCACGGTGGACTACTTCGGCCGGCCGGCGTATCTGGCGCAAAGCCCCCAGTTCTACAAACAGATCATGGTGGGTGTGTTCGAGCGCGTCTTCGAGGTCGGCCCGGTCTTCCGCGCTGAGCCGCACGACACCGTCCGCCACATCAACGAGTATGTCAGCATGGACGTCGAGATGGGGTTCATCCGCGACCACCGCGACGTCATGGCCGTGCTGACGCAGGTCGTGCGCGGCATCCTGGGCCACCTGGAGGCGCACTATGCGCCGGAGCTGGCCGCGGTCAACGCGGTGCTGCCCGCCGCGCCGGAGACGTTCCCCGCGATCTACTTCCCGGAGGCGCAGGAGCTCATCCACCGGCTCCACGGCGAGGACTGCCGCGGGGAGCCGGATCTCGCGCCCCAGCACGAACGCTGGCTGGGCGAGTGGGCGCGGCAGGAATATGGCAGCGACTTCCTGTTCGTGACGGGCTATCCGATGGCCAAGCGGCCCTTCTACACCCATCCCAACCCGGCGGACCCGGCCTACTCGAACTCGTTCGACCTGCTCTTCCGCGGGACCGAGCTCGTCACCGGCGGCCAGCGGCTGCACCTCTACCAGGCCTATCTGGACAGCGCGGCCGCGCGCGGCTACACCGATCTCGCGCCGTTCGAGACCTACTTCGAGACGTTCAAGTATGGGATGCCGCCGCACGGTGGGTTTGCCATCGGGCTGGAGCGGTTCATCATGCAACTGCTCGGCCTCGACAACGTCCGGCTGGCGACCCTCTTCCCGCGCGACATCAATCGGCTCGCGCCCTGATACGAGGGGCGGCTGGCGCGCCGATGAACGATGGCTGAGCCGGTCGTCGGTTGAACCATGATCCTACCGATCCTCCACCAGGACGAAGACATCATCGTCGTGGATAAGCCTGCCGGGATGCCCACCCACGCGGCGGACCCGGCAGACCCTTATCCCGCCGATGCGCTGCGCGTGCTCCAGGCGCAGACCGGGCTGAGCTACCTGGGGATGCACCAGCGGCTGGACGCCGACACATCGGGGGTGCTGCTGTTCAGCGCGCGGCCGGAGGCCAATCGTGCCCTCGCGGCAGCCTTCGAGGGCCGCGCGGTGCGCAAGGTCTATCTCGCCCTGGTCATGGGCCGGCCCCGCCAGCCCGAGGGCGTCATCGACGCGCCGATCGCGCGCGACCGGGACGGCCGCTACCGCGCGACCTCCGCGCGCGACCCGCGCGGCCGCGCCGCCCGGACGCGCTATCGGATCCTGGCGGCTCGTTCAGAGACCGGCCGCAGCACGGGGGCAACCCTGCTCGAGGTCATCCCCGAGACGGGGCGCAGCCATCAGATCCGCGTCCACCTGGCGCACATCGGCTGCCCCGTCGTCGGCGACCCGCTCTACGACGCGGCCGCGCAGGGCCTCTCCTTCCCGCGGCTCTGCCTCCACGCGTGGCAGCTTGCCCTGCCGCACCCGGCAACAGGCGAGCCGATAACCTTCATCGCGCCGCCGCCCCGTCCCTTTGCCGGGCTGCTGCCCGAACCGTCGCACGTGCGGCCCGCCGCGCAGGCGGCGAGCCTGGCCCCGGCGCTGGCATTGGCCCTGGAGCGCCGCGCGGCGCTGGCCGCGGACGCGGGCACGACCATCTACCGGCTCATCAACGCCGCGGGGGACGGCATGCCGGGGCTGGCGCTGGATCGCTACGGGGATGTGCTCGTGGTGAGTGTGTACGATGAGCCAGACAACCGGGGCCAGGAATCCCATCCCGCAAAGCGTGCGGCGCATCCTGAGCGGAGTCCGCGGCAAGCTGCG
The DNA here is from genome assembly GCA_002068935.1 of Chloroflexi bacterium ADurb.Bin325. GTDB lineage: Bacteria > Chloroflexota > Anaerolineae > CG2-30-64-16 > CG2-30-64-16 > MWBF01. Next base: position 6,052 of record MWBF01000086.1, on the reverse strand, counting down.
GACGCAGTCGAAGGACGCCGGACAGGTGCGCGTCCTTCGACTGGCGGCAGCCCGTTATCAACGTCGAGTCGCCCGCCCGCCCAGGATGCTTTGCCCGCTTGGAGGGCAATCGTCAGCGCGGTGGCTGAAAATACCGGCATCACGTCCGTCTACGTCAAATACCGGCCGCGGCAGGCCAGCCAGCTCAGCGATGCGGAGCTGGCGCGCCGCGCGCCCGCTGAGCCGGTGTACGGCGCGCCGCGGCCGGAGGTCATCGCGCACGAGGACGGGCTGGCGTACGTCATCCGGCCCGGCGACGGGCTGAGCGTCGGCCTGTTCCCCGACATGCGCGAGGGCCGCGGCCGCGTGCGCGCCTGGGCGCGCGGCGCGCGCGTCCTCAACACCTTTGCCTACACCTGCGGCTTCGGGGTGGCCGCGCTGGCCGGCGGCGCAGCGCGCGTGCTCAACATCGACCTGTCCAGGGGCGCGCTGGCCTGGGGCCAGGAGAACTATCGCGCCAACGGCTTCGCCGCGGACCCGTATGACTTCGTCTACGGCGACGTGTTCGACTGGCTGGGCCGCCTGGCGCGGCGCGGGGAGCAGTTCGAGCTGATGATCCTCGACCCGCCCGGCTTTGCGCGCACCCGGACGCGGCGGTTCGTCGCCGCGCAGGACTATGCGGAGCTGGCGGCGCTCGCCGCGCGGATTACAGCGCGAGGCGGGCTGCTGTACGCCTGCTGCAACGTTGCGGAGCTGCCGCGCCGCGCGTTCCGCGAGCAGGTACTGGCGGGGCTGGCGGATGCGGGCCGCCGGGGCGAGATCGTCGGCGTCTATCACGAGCCGGCGCTCGACTTTCCCGCGGCCGCCGGCGAAGAGCCGTATCTCAAGATGCTGGCCGTGCGTTTGGACTGAAGCGGAGGGACGCCGGCCCGACGCCGCGCCATATTGCCGCCGCCATCGTGGCCGAAACGTGATACAATGATGCCGGACGGCTGAAATGGCGGGGGAATCACGACCATGACCTGGGAACCATCCTATCTCGCGCTCCACCGCAGCGGGGAGCTGCGCCGCCGGGCGCGGCACGCGCTGGCGTCGCTGGCCGCGTGCGACCTGTGCCCGCGCGGCTGCCGGATCGACCGGCTGGCCGGGCAGATCGGCGCATGTCGCAGCGGCGCGGACGCCATGATCTCGGCGTGGAACCTGCACCACTGGGAGGAGCCGCCCATCAGCGGGACGCGCGGCTCCGGCACGATCTTCTTCTCCGGCTGCACGGGCAGGTGCATCTTCTGCCAGAACTACCCCATCAGCCAGTTCAGACACGGCAACGTGGTCAGCACGGAGCGCTTTGCCGCGCTGATGTTGGAGCTCCAGCGCCGCGGGGCGCACAACATCAACTTCGTCACCCCCACCCATTTCGTGCCGCAGTTGCTGGCCGCGGTCGATGTGGCCGCAGGCTGGGGCCTGCGCATCCCGCTGGTCTACAACACCAGCGGCTATGACCGCGTCGAGGTCCTGCGCTGGCTGGACGGCGTCATCGATATCTGGCTGCCCGATGCGAAATACACCGACGATGCGGTCGCCCGGCGCATCTCCGGCTTCCCGAACTACGTCGCCCACAACCGCGCCGCGCTGCTGGAGATGTACCGGCAGGTCGGCGACGAGCTCGTGACGGACGAGGCGGGCGTCGCGCGGCGGGGCATGATCATCCGCCACCTGGTCCTGCCCGACGGGCTGGCCGACACGCCGGGCGTGCTCCGCTGGATTGCGACGGCGCTCTCCCCGCACGTCCATCTGAGCGTGATGGATCAGTACTTCCCGGCCTACAAGGCGCTGAACGACCCGCAGCTCGGCCGCAAGATCACGCCGGAGGAATACGAGGCCGCGCTCGACGCATACGAGGCATTGGGGATGGATCACGGTTGGATGCAGGAGCATGAAGGCTGCGAATAAGCCGCTCCGAAAAACGCTCTGGCCGGTCTCCGACCGAGCCAGGGGACACGGTCAGAGACCGGCCAAAGCAGGTGCGGGAGCATGAAGGCTGCGAATAAGCCGCTCGACGCCCGCCGCCGCGGGGTCCTGAGCCTGCGCGCGGTCAACCTGGGGCTGTGGTCGAACATCGGGCTGGCCGCGCTCAAGACGACCATCGGCATCGTCGGCGGCAGCTCCGCGCTGCTGGCCGACGGCGTCAACTCGACCTCGGACGTCGTCTACTATATCGTCGTGCGCATCTTCATGCAGCTGGCGCGCAAGCCCGCGGATCACGAACACCCCTTCGGCCACAGCCAGTTGGAGAGCATCGCGGCCGTGGTCGTCGGCGCGTTCGTCATCACCACCGCGGTCGGCATCTTCTGGGGCGCGGTCAACGAGGTGTTCAACCTCAGCACGGGCCAGGCGCAGCCCGCGGGCGCGGCCCTGATCACCCTGATCGTCGCGCTGCTGACCATCGCGCTCAAGCTGGCGCTGATGCTCATCACGTTCGACATCAAACGGCAGACCGGCAACGCGGCCGTCGCGGCCCTGGCCTACGACCATCGCAACGACATCTTCTCGGCCTCCGCGGCCGCGCTCGGCATCTTCCTCAGCCGCAACGGGCTGCCCCTGGGCGATCCGGTGGCCGGCGCGCTCGTCGCGCTGCTGATCCTGCGCACGGGCATCAAGATCATCCAGGATGCGTCGTCCGACCTGATGGACAACGTGCCGGGCAAGGAGCTGGCCGTGCAGGTCAACGACCTGCTGGCGGCGGTCCCCGGCATCGGCCGCGTCGAGGAGGTCTATGCGCATCGGTTCGGCCCCTATCTCGTCCTCTACATCACCATCGGCATCGACGGCTCGCTGTCGGTGCTCGCGGGCGACCAGATTTCGTCGGAGGCCGAGCGGACCCTGATGGCGAACATCCCGCTGCTGCGCCGCGTGCATATCCATTATCACCCGGCCGGCGTCCATCAGGTGCCCGACCCGTATACGCTGCCGCGCTCCATCATCGACTGGTAGCCCGCCGCAAGGCCGGTCGAAGGCCCGCTTATAAAGCCGCCCCTTCGACTGCGTGCGTCGCTACGCGACGCCCTCCGCTCAGGATGCTCCCGACATTCTTGCCCCCTGGCTCGGTCTGAGACCGGCCAGAGCGAATAGAAAATGCTGGGGCCGGTCTCCGACCGTGCCCCCCGTCCGAGCATCCTGAGCGGGTGGACGGCCCAACGCTGCCGACGGCGCGAGGCCAGTCGAAGGATGAAGTTACACCCACGCGGAGGCGTCCTTCGACTGCGCCCACCGCAGGCGGCGGCCTCCGCTCAGGATGCCTCCGCTGGGGCCGGTCTCCGACCGAGCCCCCCGTCCGAGCATCCTGAGCGGATGGACAGCCCAACGCTGCCGACGGCGCGAGGCCAGTCGAAGGATGAAGTTACACCCACGCGGAGGCATCCTTCGACTGCGCCCGCCGCAGGCGGCCTCCGCTCAGGATGCCTCCGCTCGCCGCGCTCATTGGCATCGGGTATTGTCGGACTGTCCTTCGCAGTTTGAGTTTAGCCCGCTCGGTGTTATACTGCGGCGGACTTATTTTCATTCGCATCTTGTACGCGGGAGGGAATTGCCGTGCGTGTATCTGTCCTGCAGGAAAACCTCGCCAAAGGGCTCTCCATCGTCGGACGGGCCGTCTCCACGCGCAGCACGCTGCCGGTCCTGAGCAATATTCTGTTGAGCACGGATGAGGAACGCCTGAAGCTGGCGGCCACGAACCTCGAGGTCGGCGTGAGCTGCTGGCTGGGCGCACAGATCGAGGACGACGGCGCGGTCACGCTGCCCGCCCGCCTGCTCACCGATTGGGTCAACTCCGTCACGCCCGACCGCATCGACATGGAGCTGAGCGTCCGGTCGATGAGCGTCCACCTCAAATGCGGGCGTTTCGAGTCGAACATCAAGGGCATCGACGCCAGCGAATTCCCCCTCATCCCGACGGGGGACGGCGAGGAGCCGCTCAACCTTCCGCCGGCGACCCTGCGCAAGATCATCGACCAGGTCGTCTTCGCCGCGGCCGACGCCAAGGACACCAGCCGCCCCGCGCTGACGGGCGTGCTCGCCCGCTTCGAGGGGGATCGCCTGACGCTGGCCGCGACCGACGGCTATCGCCTCTCGCTGCGGCGCACGGCTCTGCCCGCGGCCGCGCCCGCGGACATCAGCGTGATCGTGCCGGCGCGCTCGCTGCAAGAGGTCAGCCGCATCAGCGGCGAGGCCGACCCGGAGCAGCCGGTCGAGCTGGCCGTCGCCGCGGCGCGCAATCAGATCCTGTTCCGGCTGTGCGGCAAGGGCGAGGCCGAGAAGGGCACGTTCTACCAGGTAGCGCTCGTCTCGCAGCTCATCGACGCCAAGTTCCCCGACTTCAACGCCATCATCCCGAAGAGCTACACCACGCGCACCATCCTGGACACGGCCGCGCTCCAGCGCGCGCTCAAGGTGGCCTCGCTGTTCGCCCGCGATGCATCGGATCGGGTGATCTTCTCCATCACGCCGGGCGAGACCGAGACCGCGGGCCGGCTGACCGTCCGGGCGACCTCGGCGGAGGCCGGCGACAATGTCTCGGAGCTGGACGCGGTGGTGGAGGGCGCGGCGGTGGAGATCGCCTTCAACGTGCGCTACATGATGGAGGTAATCGCGGTCATCGACACGCCGGAGGTCGTCCTCGAGACGACCCGCTCGGATCGGCCCGGCGTCTTCCGGCCCGTCGGCGCCGGCCCCGAAGAGTTCACGCACGTCATCATGCCGATGCAGCTTCAGCGGTGATACGTAATGAGTAATGAGTAATAAGTAATGAGTAAGGGCGTCAAAACCCGATTACTCGTTACTCCTTACTCGTTACTCTTTACTCATTACTCTTTACCCGTTACTGATTCCCCGTGCGCCTCACTCACCTCTCGCTCACCAACTTCCGCAACTACGCCCGGCTGGAGCTGGGCCTGCCCGACCGACTGACCATCTTCCAGGGCGCAAACGCCCAGGGCAAGACCAACCTGCTGGAGGCCATCCACCTGCTGGCGACCGCGCGGTCGCCGCGCGCGGCCGCGGAGCGCGAGCTCATCAACTGGCTGGCGCTGGAGGGACCGCTGCCGTATGCCCTTCTGGCCGCGGAGCTGGGCGCGGGGCCGGACGCGCAGCGGCTGGAGCTGGTGCTGGAGCTGGGGCGCAACGGTGGCGCGGGCGGACCGGTCGTGCGCAAACAGGTGCGCATCAACGGCGTCGCCCGCCGCGCGCTGGATCTCATCGGCCGGCTGCGCGTGGTGCTGTTCCTGCCCGAGGACGTCAGCCTCGTCGCGGGCGGCCCCGCGGAGCGCCGGCGCTATCTCGATATCGCGCTGTGCCAGGTGGACCCGGCCTACTGCCGCGCGCTGGCGGAGTACGGCAAGCTGCTGGCGCAGCGGAATGCGCTGCTCAAGCGGCTGCGCGACGAGGGCGGCGACGCGGGCCAACTGACCTTCTGGGATGCGGGGCTGGCCGAGCAGGGCGCATTCGTGCTCATCCGCCGCGCAAAGGCCGTCCGCCGGCTCAGCGAGCTGGCGGCCCTGCGCCACCGCGAGCTGACCGGCGGCGGCGAGCGCCTGCGGCTCACCTATCTGCCCAGCCCCGACCCGGCCCGGCTGCGCGCGGCGCACGCCGCGGACGCGGATCAGCCGCTCGACTATGCCGAGATGGCCGTCCCGGGCCTGGCCGAGCGGCTGACGGCGCAGCTACGGGCCACGCGCACGCGCGACATCGGTGCGGGCACGTCGCTGGCCGGCCCGCACCGCGACGACATGGCCTTCCTGGTCGAGGGCCGCGACCTGCGCGCCTATGGCTCGCGCGGGCAGCAGCGCACGGGCGCGCTGGCGCTCAAGCTGGCCGAGGTCAAGATGATGTGCGAGGAGACCGGGGAAAGCCCGCTGCTGCTGCTCGACGACGTGATGTCCGAGCTGGACGCCGTCCGCCGCCGCGCGCTGCTCGACGCGCTGGCCGATGTGGAGCAGGCGCTCGTCACAACGACCGACTGGGCCGACTTCACGCCGGAGCTGCTGCAGGCCGCGCGCCGGCTGCACGTGGCGGGCGGGCG
>MWBF01000085.1 GCA_002068935.1 Chloroflexi bacterium ADurb.Bin325 | reverse complement strand
CGACCGGCGGGCGCATCCAGCGGGTCTATCTGGAGCCGGAGAATCCCCCCGCCCACCCGCAGGCCATCCGCGCCATCCTGGACGCAGACCTGATCGCCATCGGGCCGGGCAGCCTGTACACGAGCGTGCTGCCCAACCTGCTCGTGCCGGATCTGGCCCAGGCCGTCGCGGGCGCGCAGGCCGTCAAGGTCTATATCTGCAACGTCGCGACCCAGGCCGGCGAGACCGCCGGCTATCATCTGACCGACCACGTCGATGCCCTGCGCGACCACGTGGGCCGCGAGCTCTTCTCGACGGTGCTGGCAAACCACACCTTCACCGGCCAGCGTCCGCCCGGGGCCGGCGTGGATTGGGTCGGCCTGCCGCGGCCGCAGAGCGTGGACTATCGGCTGGTGACGCGCGACCTCGTGGACGCGCAGTACCCGTGGCGGCACGACCCGGCCAAGCTGGCGCAGGCCTTGCTCGAAATCATGGCAAGTTGATGAGGGAGGATGGCGGGATGGAGGCGAATACGGCGCAAGATCATCTGTTCCAGGCGCTCTACTGCGTGGCGCGCACGGTCAACTCGTCGCTCGACATCATGCAGGTCCTACAGACCATCGTGAACAGCACCACGGAGGCGCTCTCCGCCAAGGCGTGCTCGCTGCGGCTGCTGGGGCCCGACCACACGCACCTGCTGTTCGGCGCGGCGCACGGCCTGAGCACCGGCTACCGCGCCAAAGGCCCGGTGGCCCTCGACCAGAGCGACGTGGATCGCCAGGCGCTGGCGCAGCGACGGACCGTCTACATCCCCGATGCGCGGATAGATGCGCGCTTCCAGTATGCGCAGGCCGCGCGCGAGGAGGGCATCGTCTCGGTGCTGGTCGTCCCGCTCTATGTCCAGGACCAGCCCCTGGGCGTGCTGCGGGTCTACACGGGCAGCCAGCGCACATTCAGCGAGCCGGAGCTGGCGCTGGCCGAGGCGATCGGCAGCCTCAGCGCGCTCGCCATCGAGAACGGCCGGCTCTACGAGCGGCTCAACCGCAACTACCACGCGGCGGTCGAGTTCGGCCAGCGCGAATTCGAATAACTGAGCGTCGCCAAATGTGGCGGTATATGCGCTGGCTCATTGTTCGGCGCATCACAAGCGCGTATGCTACGGCAAACGTGCATGCGCCACAAGCATGCTGATAATTGCAGTACCAATCTAAGGAGGCTTTCTACATGGCAGTTCGAGTTGGCATCAATGGCTTCGGCCGCATCGGGCGGCAGGTGCTGAGGGCGATCCGCGACTTCCACGGCGACACGCTGGAGGTTGTTGCGTTCAACGACATCGGCGACCTCAAGACCATGGCGCATCTGCTCAAGTACGACTCCAACTACGGTCGCTTCAACGGCGTCGTGGAGGTCCAGGACGATGGCCTGCTGATCGACGGCAAGCCCGTCAAGGCGTTCAAGGAGACCGACCCGGGCAAGATCCCCTGGGGCGACCTGGGCGTCGAGATCGTGGTCGAATCCACCGGCCTGTTCACCATCAAGAAGGACGGCGTCAACAAGAAGGGCAAGACCGTCCAGGGCGCTGAGAACCACATCACCCGCGGCGGCGCCAAGAAGGTCATCATCTCGGCCCCGGCCGAGGGCGAGGATCTCACCATCGTCATGGGCGTGAACGACGACCAGTATGACTCGGCGATCCACAACGTCGTCTCCAACGCCTCCTGCACGACCAACTGTCTGGCCCCGGCCGCCAAGGTCGTCAACGACAAGTTCCGCATCGTGCGCGGCCTGATGACCACGATCCACGCCTACACCAACGACCAGAAGATCCTGGATCTGCCCCACAGCGACCTGCGCCGGGCGCGCGCGGCCGCGATGAGCATCATCCCGACCACCACCGGCGCGGCCAAGGCCGTCGCGTTGGTCATCCCCGAGCTGAAGGGCAAGTTCGACGGCTATGCGCTGCGCGTGCCGACCTCGACCGTCTCGGTCGTGGACTTCACCGCCCAGGTCGAGACGCCGACCACCACCGAGGAGCTGCGCCAGGCCTTCCGTGACGCCGCGGCCGGCCCCATGAAGGGCATCCTCGCCGCGGTCGATGAGCCGCTGGTCTCCATCGACTACAAGGGCGACCCGCACAGCTCGTCGATCGACCTGCCCTTCACCATGGTCCTGGGCAAGGAGAAGACCGACTTCCTTAAGGTCGTGGCCTGGTACGACAACGAGTGGGGCTACAGCGTCCGCACCGCGGACCTGGCCGCGCTGATGGCCGCGAAGCTCTAGACGAAGGAAGATAACGGGAAGATGACAGAAGGAAGAAGGAAGACAGCCTCTGGCCTGGATTTTCCTTCTTCCTTCTTCTATCTTCCCTTCCCGAAGGGGGTTCCATGAACAAGAAAACCGTGCGCGATGTCGATCTCAAGGGCAAGCGCGTCCTGATGCGCGTGGACTTCAACGTGCCCATGCAGGACGGCGTGGTGACGGATGACAAGCGCATCCGCGCGGCGCTGCCGACCATCCAGTACGTGCTGGATCAGGGCGCGTCGCTGCTGCTGATGAGCCACCTGGGCCGGCCCAAGGGCGGCCCCGATCCCCAGTTCAGCCTGAAGGCCGCCGCGGAGGCGCTCTCCAAGCTGCTCGGCAAGCCGGTGCAGATGGCGCCGGACACGGTCGGGCCGGAGGTCGAGAAGATGGCCGCCGCGCTCAAGCCGGGCGACGTGCTGATGCTGGAGAACACGCGCTTCCACAAGGGCGAGGAGAAGAACGACCCCGAGCTGGCGCGGCAGATGGCGAAGCTGGGCGACATCTACGTCAACGACGCCTTCGGCTCCGCGCACCGCGCGCACGCCAGCACCGAGGGCGTGGCCCACTACCTGCCCGCGGTGTCCGGCTTCCTGATGGAACAGGAGCTGGAATACCTGGGCCGCGCGACGCAGAACCCGGAGCGGCCCTATGTCGCCATCCTCGGCGGCGCCAAGATCAGCGACAAGATCCTGGTCGTCGAGAACCTGCTCGCCAAGTGCGACAAGCTGATCATCGGCGGCGGCATGGCGAACACCTTCCTGGCCGCGCAGGGCTGCGACATGGCCGACAGCCTGGTCGAGTCCGGCTCCATCGAGACGGCCAGGAACATCCTCGCCAGCGCGGGCGACAAGCTCGTGCTGCCGGTGGACGCGGTGATCGCGGACCGGTTCGACGCCGAGGCGGACAGCCAGGTCGTCGATGTCGATAAGATCCCGGCGGGCTGGCGCATGCTGGACATCGGGCCCAAGACGCTGGCCCTGTTCGGCGCTGTGCTTAAGACCGCCAGGCTGGTCGTCTGGAACGGGCCGATGGGCGTCTTCGAGTTCCCCAGGTTCGCCGAGGGCACCTTCGCCATCGCCAAGCTGCTGGCCGAGAGCGGCGCAACGACCGTCATCGGCGGCGGCGACAGCGCCAGCGCGGTGAAGAAGGCGGGCGTCGCCAAGAAGATGACGCACGTCTCCACCGGCGGCGGCGCGTCCCTGGAGTTCCTGGAAGGCAAGGAACTGCCCGGCGTCGCGGCGCTGAACGACAAGTAAGGCCCTATCCGGCGCGCCGCGGCTCCCCCTCTCCTGGCACATCGGGGGCGGGGGAGCCGCGGCGGGCGCTCAGCCGTTTCCGAACACGCCGCCCCTGGCCCGGTCGGAGACCGGCCAGAGCAACTTTCGGATAGACACGCACTGCCCCTCCCCTCCGGCATCTTCGCCAACATGCGCCGCGTCATGGTCAGGCTATCCGCCTTTTGATACCCTGTAACCGTTGCGTTCCAGCAACAAAGTTCCCGCATGGCAACGAAAGAGCTTATGATTTCCCAGAAGTACGCCAAAAACGTCCGCTCCTTCCCCATCGAAGACATCCGCCAGCGCATCGTCGGCGTCAGCGTCAAAGTGCCGCTCCTCGACGGCACGCGGCGGCCCTATGTCAACTTCGACAACGCGGCCACCGCGCCGGCGCTGTGGGATGTGATGGAGACCATCGACCTTTTCATGCCCTGGTACTCCAGCATCCACCGCGGCAAGGGGTTCAAATCGGAGATCTCCAGCCAGGCCTATGACCGGGCGCGCGAGATCGTCGGCCGGTTCTTCGGCGCAGACCCCGCCGAACAGGTGGTCATCTTCGGCAAGAACAGCACGGAGGCCATCAACAAGGCCGCGCGGCGCATCGGGCTGACGCGCGATGACGTGGTGCTCGTCTCGCTGATGGAGCACCACTCCAACGACCTGCCCTGGCGCGAGCAGGCGCAGACCGTCCACATCGGCCTGGCCGCGGACGGCTCGCTCGACATGGCGGATGTGGCGCGCAAGTTCGCCGAGCACGCGGGCCGCGTCCGGCTGCTGGCGATCAGCGGCGCCTCCAACGTGACCGGCTTCATCAACCCGATCCACGAGCTGGCCGCGCTGGCCCACGCCAACCAGGCGCTTATCCTGGTGGATGCAGCCCAGCTTGCGCCGCACCGGGCCATCGACATGCGGCCGGCGGCCGACCCCGGCCACCTCGACTTCCTGGTCGCCTCCGGCCACAAGATGTATGCGCCCTTCGGCGCGGGCGTGCTGATCGGGCCGCGCGCCATCTTTGCGCACGGCGCGCCCGACTACGCCGGCGGCGGCACCGTCGAGATCGTCACCGAGGACGATGTCTACTGGGCCAGCCCGCCCGACCGCGACGAGGCCGGCAGCCCCAACGTGATCGGCGCGGTCGCCATGGCCGCCGCGTGCAAGGCGCTGGCCGAGATCGGGATGGAGCGGCTCGCTGAACACGAGGCCCGGCTGACGGCCCATGCGCTGCGCGAGCTCGGCCAGATCGCCGGCGTGGAGCTCTACGGCGACGCGGACCCGGCGCGGGCCGGCGAGCGCCTCGGCGTGATCCCGTTCAACCTGCGCGGGGTCTCGCACTATCTGCTCGCCGCGATCCTCGGCGCCGAATACGGCATCGGCGTGCGCAACGGCTGCTTCTGCGCGCACCCCTACGTGCTGCACCTGCTCGATATCCCCGACCCGGTCGCGTGGAGCTGGCGCAAGCAGGTCGTCGCGGGCTTCCGGGCGCATCTGCCGGGATTGGTGCGGCTCAGCTTCGGATGTTACAATACCGAAGAAGAGATCGACTGGCTGGCCGCCGCGCTGCGCAAGATCGCGCGCGGGGAGATCCTGGGCAACTATGTGCAGGATCCGGCCAGCGGCGCGTTCCATGAGACGGCGTTTCATCCGGATTGGAACGGCTATTTCAAGATCTAGCGTTCCAAAAGGAGGGCAAGATGAGCTTCCTGAGCAACCTGCGTAAGATCTTCGGCGGCGCGAGCAAGTCGCGCGGCGGCGCGGGCGGCGGCAGCAGCTTTGGCGGCGATGACGCCAATACGCATCTGATATACGCCAAATGTCGGCGCTGCGGCGAGCCGCTGCTGGGCCGGATCAACATGATGAACGAGCCGAGCCAGGAGGATGACGACACCTGGGTCGTGCGCAAGACCCTCAGCGGCAGCGGCAAGAACTACTGCTTTCAGACGGTCGAGGTGACGCTACAGTTCGACCGGCAGAAGAAGAACGTGTTGAGCGCGGAGGCGATCGGCGGCGCCCTCATCAGCGCGGAAGAGTATGCCGCGCTGCTGGCCGCGCAGCAGGCCGCCGCAGCCGCCGCGGCGTCGGCCGCGGCCGAAGACACCCCCCAAACGAAAGAGGCATGAAGATGCGGAAACCGATCCTGGCCGGCAACTGGAAGATGAACAAGACACCGGCGGAGGCCGTCGCATTTGTCGAGGGCCTGGCCCCGCTGGTCGCGGGCTACGAGGGCGTGGAGATCGTGGTCTGCCCGCCGTTCGTCAGCCTGCCCGGCGTGGCGCACGCGCTGCGCGGCACGCGCATCGGCGTCGGTGCACAGAACATCCATTGGGCCGAGAACGGCGCATACACGGGCGAGGTCGCGGCCGCGATGCTCCAGGGGCTGGCCGGCTACGTCATCATCGGCCACTCCGAGCGGCGGCAGTATTTCGGCGAGACCGACGAGGCCGTGAACAAGAAGATCAAGGCGGCGCTGGCGCATGGGCTGACGCCGATCGTCTGCGTGGGCGAGGACCTGGCGCAGAACGAGGCGGGCGTCACCGATACGCTGGTCAGCGGCCAGGTGCGCGCGGCCTTTGCGGGCATCAGCGCGGACGATGCGCCGCGCGTCGTCGTGGCCTACGAGCCCATCTGGGCCATCGGCACCGGCAAGACGGCCACCAAGGAGGTCGCGAACCGGGTCTGCGGCGCGGTCGTGCGCGGCACGCTGGCCGATCTGTACGGCGCGGAGGTCGCCGCGACGATCCGCATCCAGTACGGCGGCAGCGCCAACGAGAAGAACATCGGCGAGCTGATGGCGATGCCCGACATCGACGGCGCGCTCATCGGCGGCGCCAGCCTCAAGACCGACGCGTTCACCGCGATGATCCGCATCACCGCGGCGAAAGAATGAGCAATGAGTAACGAGTAAGAAGAAAACACCTGTGTAACTGTCACTTCTTACTCGTTACTCGTCATCAATTCCATGTCCCTCCTCCCTCAGCTCGCCGCTTTCGCCCTCACCCTGGCGCTGCTGCTGGCATTGAGCCGGTGGATCAACCGGCAGGTGCAGGTCATCGGCCTGCGCGTGACGGGCAGCAGCACGGTCACGGTCATGTTGTACTATCTGCTGATGTTTCCGGGCATCCTGCTGCACGAGCTGAGCCATTATGTCACGGCGGCCGTGCTGGGGCTGCGGGTGGGGCGGTTTTCGCTGGGGCCCAGGGTGCGGCGCAACAACATCGAGCTGGGGTCGGTCACGGTGACCAGCGGCGGCCCGCTGCGCGACAGCCTGGTCGGCCTCGCGCCGTTCATCGTCGGCACGCTCGTCCTGCTGCTCGTGAGCTTCCAGGTGTTCGACGTGGCCGGCCTGGGCCGGGAGTGGACGCGCGGGGGGTGGGCCAGCGTCGCGCGGCAGCTCGACGGCATCTGGCTGGCGCCCGACTTCTGGCTGTGGGCCTATGTCATCTTCGTAGTCAGCAACGCGATGACGCCGAGCGCGGCCGACCGCCAGCCGTGGCTCGTCGCGCTGGGCTATCTGCTCGTCGTGCTGCTGATCGCCTGGCTGCTGGGCGGGCTGCCGCTCCTGGCCGATGCGCTGTACGACCAGGTCGCGGGCGCGCTGCAGATCCTGACGCTGGGCTTCGTGTTCACCGTGGCCGTCAACGCGCTGATCGCCCTCTTTCTCCTGTTCGTCGAGGCCGTCGTCATCCAGATGCAGCGCGGCCGTCGCGCCTGACCGCGGTGTTGCCTCACCCCCTCGGCTCCCCCTCTCCTGACGAACGAGCCTTCGACTCGCCCGTCAGGAGAGGGGGATGGGGGGTGAGGCCGGGCGCTCACCAGTTTTCGGGTAAATTCCAACCCGCTGGGGCCGGTCTCTGACCGTGCCCCCGCCCCCTGGCTCGGTCGGAGACCGGCCAGAGCCGGCCATGCAGGTGGGCTTTTAAACGCAAAGACGGCCCGGCGGGCCGTCTTCACATCTTCGCGCAAGGCTCAGATCGCGTAGCACTTGCGGTGATAGACCACCTGGTGCGAGCGCGGGCGGCTGTTCTCCATCTCCACGACCTTGACCAGCATCAGATCCCCGAAGCTGACATCCTGCCCACACTTGGTGCACTTGTGCCCGCTCGAAAGCTTGCGGCGCTTCTCAAGGGTTGCGGTATCCGCACCCATCTTGGTTGCTTGAGCCATCGTCCCCCCCTTTTTACGAACAATACGGCGCCTGGCGGCGCCGCAGACATTTCTCAGGCCATTATCGCTGAAATCAGCGATTTGTCAAAAAACGGCCGGCAATTTCGAGCGGCCGCGAGGCGCAGGCGGGGCTTCGGCCGGATGGCCCGACCGAGGCCCCGCCCCTCATCCGCTTATGCGATCTCCGGCAAGCTGGCCAGCGACTGCGCCAGCGCCTCATCGGAGAACTCGCTGTCTTGCAGCCGCCCCGCCAGATACGCATCGTAGGCGGCCATGTCGAAGTGGCCGTGGCCGGACAGGTTGAACAGGATCACGCGCTTCTCGCCCTTGGCCTTGGCGTCCAGCGCCTCGTCGATGGCGGCCCGGATGGCGTGGTTGCTCTCAGGCGCGGGGAGGGTGGCCTCGGTGCGCGCAAACAGGATCCCCGCCTCGAAGCAGGTGTTCTGATGATAGGCGCGCGGGGTGATGTGCCCGCTGTTGACCAGCAGCGACACCAGCGGCGCCATGCCGTGATAGCGCAGCCCACCCGCGTGGATCGCGGCGGGCTCGAAGTCATGGCCGAGGGTGTGCATCTTCACGAGCGGCGTCATGCCCGCGGTGTCGCCGTAGTCGTAGGCGTATGGGCCCTTGGTCAGCGACGGGCAGGAGGCAGGCTCGACCGCGACGAAACGCGTCTGCTTGCCCTGCGTCAGATTGCGCTCCAGGAACGGGAAGGCGAGGCCGGCAAAGTTGGAGCCGCCGCCCACGCAGCCGATGACCACGTCGGGATACTCGCCGATCTGCTCCATCGCGTCCAGCGCCTCCTGGCCGATAATCGTCTGGTGCAGCAGCACGTGGTTGAGCACCGAGCCGAGCGAATACTTTGCCTTGCCCCCGCTCGTCGCCACCACTTCGACGGCCTCGGAGATCGCGATGCCGAGGCTGCCGGTGTGATCCGGCCGCCGCGCCAGGATCGCGCGGCCGGCATTGGTGCGCTCCGACGGGCTGGGCGTCACGCGCGCGCCGTAGGTCTGCATGACCGAGCGGCGATACGGCTTGTGCTCGTAGCTGACCTTGACCATGAAGACGTCGATGTCGATCTTGAACATATCGCCCGCGATCGCGAGCGCAGAGCCCCACTGGCCCGCGCCGGTCTCGGTCGCGATGCTGTTGACGCCTTCCTGCTTGTTGTAGTAGGCCTGGGCCAGGGCCGTGTTCAGCTTGTGGCTGCCGCTGGGGCTGCCGACCTCGGACTTGTAGTAGATGTGCGCCGGCGTGTCGAGCGCCTTCTCCAGCCGGACGGCGCGCACGAGCGGCGTCGGCCGCCAGAGGCGGTAGATATCGCGCACCTCGTCGGGGATCGGGATATAGCGCTCCTGGCTGACCTCCTGCAGGATGCAGGCCATCGGGAACAGGACTGCCAGGTCGTCCGGGCCGACCGGCTGCCGCGTCACCGGGTGCAGGACCGGCGCGGGCCGCACGGGCAGGTCCGCCTGGATATTGTACCAGTGGGTCGGGACGCGCGATTGGGGCAGGACAAAGCGATAGTCCTCGTGCAAGCCGTTAGCAGTGCCGTCGAAAGTGGTCATTTCACCCTCTCCTTGTGGATGTGGCGGGCCGTGACGGCCCCGATCTCGACGGGCGACTGCGGTTGTTGGGCTGCGCCTCAGCCTGTGGCCGACAACCGCCGAGGGGAGAGGGCCTTGCCCGTCGAGAAAAGGTTAAAAAATACCCTCGCCCCGCAAAGGGGACGAGGGTCATCGACCACCCGTGGTGCCACCCCAGTTAGACCGGCAGCGCGTGCTGCGCGGCCTCACTCGTTGCAGGGACGGGAACAGCCTACGACGACCCTGTCGCCTCGCAATTCCGATCCCCTCGCCCGGCTAACGGTGGCGCTCCGGCCGCATCTACTTGCCGGCGCCCCGGCAGACAGCCTGCCGCGGCTCGGCTTTCAACTGGCAGCTCCCCGGTCCATTCGGCGCGTGCGCTGGCGCAAGCCTTGCAGCTACTGGCTCGCTCTCTGAAGCCCCGCTTGCCGTGCGTACTCGTCCGGTTCGTCGCTTTTCTGTGGCATATTCAATTAGCGCAGACTATAACACAGCGCGGCGCGGATGTCAAACGCCGCGCCGCGCCCGCTACAAACCAGGAGGTTTGTAGTAGGCGCTTCAGCGCCCGCATTTATTTCACGTCCGGGATGCCCGTGCAGCAGGCATCCTTCGACTGGCCTTGCGCCGTCGGCGGCGCTGGGCCGTCCGCCCGCTCAGGATGCGCCCGCTGGCCGCGCGACGGTTGCGCGGCCGTCTGCGACGTGCTAGAATGCGCCGGATGAAAGCTCGTCAGATGAGGGGGCCGCGATGTCCGATGCATTGGTCGTCCTGGTGACCGTCGGAGAGGCGACGGCCGGGTTGAGCCTGGGCCGCAGCCTGGTCGAGGAGGGGCTGGCCGCCTGCGTGCAGGTCATCCCCGGCGGAACGGCCATCTACCGCTGGCGCGGCGCCGTCCACGTCGAGCCGCAGGTGCAGCTCATCATCAAGACCACCGCCGCGGCGTGGCCGGCGCTGCAGGCGCGCATCGTCGCGCTGCACGACGACGAGACGCCCGAGATCCTCGCGCTGCCGGTCACGGATGGCCTGCCCGCCTACCTGGCCTGGCTGAAGGACGCCGCCGCGTAGCCAAAGCCGCGCGCCCGCGGCCGGCCCGATCCCGCGCCCATAAAAAGTCCCCTCTCCCGCGGGGCAGGAGAGGGGACGAAAAGGCGGACGGCCTGCTACTTCAACGTCAACAGATACGCCACCAGGTCGTTGAGCTGGGCTTCGCTCAGCCCCTTATACGACGGCATGATCCCCTCGCTGAAGCCCTCCACCACATAGGCGTTCGGCTCGACCAACGATTGATGCAGGTACTCCGCAGCGCTCTCGCCCTGCACGCGCGAGGCCGCGCGCTCCGCCACGCCCTTCAACGACGGCCCCACGAGCTGCGAGCCGTCCACCGAATGGCACGTCGCGCAGCCGGGGTTCTGGCCGACGAGCGCCTGCTTGAACAGGGTCTCGCCGGCGCTCGCATTGCCCGCCGCGCCGCCGCCCGTCGTCGCCGCCTTGTCGCCGCCGCCGCACGCCGCGGCCAGCGCCACGACAATCACCAACACGAATACCGCAAACAGCTTCTGCATGGTCAGGTCCTCCTTACTGGCGCTTTAAAGCCTGTCCGAATCGCCGGCTCCGGCCGGTCTCCGACCGCGCCGGGCCGCGCGCTCAACGACCGGCCCCGGCGTTCTTCGGACGGGCTTTTAGAAACAAACATGTTTACCATACTCCTGAGCATATGGCTTTGTCAAGATTCATGCATATTTGTGCAAAAATATACAAGTAGGGAGACGAGCAGCGACCCGGCAACCCCAGCCCGGCCGGAGGCTCACCCGTCGTGCGCCGCCGCGAACTGGATCAGGCCGCGACGGCCGTTGACGAGCCAGTCCGCATCCTCGGCGGCCAGCCGCTCGGCCTGGCCGGGCGCAAGCCCGACGGCCACCTCCGACTTCAGCGTGCGCAGGCTTACGACCGGGGCCGGGAAATAGCCGACCGCCGCGGCAAACGGCGTGGTGTAGGGCCAGTGCGCGTCGCCCAGCAGCCGCCGATAGTTGGCGTCCCCCTTGACGATGACCAGATCCGCCGCGGCCAGCGTCGCGTACAGGTCGTCCGGCAGCTCGTAGTAGAACAGGCTCGACGTGCTGAACCAGTGGGTCGAGATCGTCAGCGCGCCCGCGCTGAGATGGCCGTCCATGCGCCGCGCCAGCTTTGCGCCCGCGCCGCCCGCGGCCAGCAGCGCATCCAGCCCTTCCACCAGATCCGCGGGCAGCGCATCCGAGACGTAGAACGGCCACGGCTTCAGATGGAACTGCACCTCCGCGGCCAGCCCGCTCGCCAGCAGGAAGTCGGCCAGCGCGACATCCATCAGCAGCTCAGTCCCGGCGTTGTCGGCCAGCAGGCTGATCCGCCCCTCGCTGCGGCGCAGCAGATGCCGCCAGACCGACCCCGTATCGTCCACCAGCAGGTTGGCGCGCTCCGCGTCCGGGCTGGCGGTCGCGCCGAGATGCGCCGCGACCATGTAGCTGAGGTCGGTGCGGTTGCCCCACAGGCTGGCGTGCAGCAGGGCCTCGAACCGGCCGGCCCCCTCCTCCGGCAGCGCGGCCAGGACGTTGCCGACCTTGTGGAACCAACATCTCTGCTCTTTGGTGTCGGGGAACACGTCCCG
>MWBF01000084.1 GCA_002068935.1 Chloroflexi bacterium ADurb.Bin325 | reverse complement strand
TCAGAGACCGGCCCCAGCATATTTCACCGGCTCTGGCCGGTCTCCGACCGAGCCAGAGGGCCAGAATGCCGGGGCACCCTTCGACTGGCCTTGCGCCGTCGGCGGCGCTGAGCGACCGGGGCAACTTGCATTTCCGGGCATTCGGGTGTAGAAAAGACGTTCTAATCTGCCTTTTCGGAGGTCGTTTTGGCAAAGAAGAACAGCGCGGCGGGCGACCCGCTCCTGCCGGTCGTCGGCGTGCCGGGAACCTATGAATGGTGCGAGGAAGTGGTCGAGTGCATGCACGCGGCCTGGCGTGCGCGCGAGACGTCGGAGCGGGGATTCCTGGCCGCGGTGGCCGCAGCCGCGGAGCACCGCATCTGGGAGACGCTGTCGCCGCCCCCGCCGCACGAGCCCTACACCTCGTTGGATAATCTGATCCGCCGCACCGCGGACGAAGGCCAGGCCGAGAACATGCAGCTCGTCATCCGCTTCAGCGGCATCCTGGACGAGGCCGCGCCGCACGAGGACGACGCGCCCCCGTGGGCTGCCGCGACAGCTGCGCGCGCCGCGACCGTGGACGCCGCGGCGTACGACGACAGCGGCGCGCTGGATCCGGAGGTCGCGCTGGGCGAGGCGCTGCTCGCGCAGTTTGCGGCCCGCATGGAGCCGGACGCCGCCGCGGCCGTGGCCCCTGCCGTCGCGCCCGCGCAGCCGCGCGTCTCCGCGGCCCAGCGCAAGCGCGAGCGCCTCGAACGCAACCACCCCGAGCTGGCCGATGCGGTGGACGCCGGGGAGATGACGCTCAAGCAAGCGTATGTCGAGGCGGGCATCGAAAAGCCGCCCCGCACCATCGACAAGCTGCAAAAACTGTGGCAGAGCGCATCCGACGAAGAGCGCGAGCGATTCCTCGCCTGGCTGGACGAGCAGTTGGCGAAGCAGCGCAAGCGCGAATACCAGGAGGAGGTCTACGGCGAGGACGCGTAGATAGAACATCCTGTTATGGCCCCCACCCCGGCCCCTCCCCCGCTGCGCAGGGGAGGGCGCGCCTCCAGAGGATGGGGACTAATTCCGGCCCCACCCCAACCCGTCGCTGTGCAAGGGAGGGCGCGTCTCCCCTTCCCCCGTCAGGACGGGGGAAGGGGCCAGGGGATGGGGGCTAATTCCGCCCCCCACCCCTGCCCCTCCCCCGCTGCGCAGGGGAGGGCGCGCCTCCAGGAGATGGGGGCTAATTCCGGCCCCACCCCAACCCGTCGCTGTGCAAGGGAGGGCGCGTCTCCCCTTCCCCCGTCGGGACGGGGGAAGGGGCCAGGGGATGGGGGCTAATTCCGCCCCCCACCCCGGCCCCTCCCCCGCTGCGCAGGGGAGGGCGCGCCTCCAGGGGATGGGGGCTAATTCCGCGCGCAAAGCTGCTTGCATTCCGCATGTGACGAGTGTATAGTAGGTACAAATACCCGACAAGCCCCATGCGCAGCGAAGGAGGGAACATGACTACTGCGTTTGTGCTCAGCGGCGGCGGTATCCGGGGGCCTTTGCAGGTCGGCGCCCTGGCGGCTCTCCTCGAACGCGGCATCGTGCCCGATATGATGGTCGGCACCTCGGCCGGCTCGCTCAACTCCGGCTTCATGGCTGCCTACGGCCCGGAGCTCAGCAACATCCCGCTGCTGATGGACGCCTGGCGCAGCGCGACGCGCGAGGTCGTCTATCCCGGCAACATCCTCTCGCTGATCTGGCGGCTGATCCGCCGCGCGGACGGCTTCTTCCCCAGCGAGGGGATGCGCAACCTCATCGCGAGCAAGCTCCCGCCGGGCGTCACCACCTATGGCCAGCTCAAGATTCCCTGCTATCTGACCGCGGTCGATCTGCGCAGTCGCAAGCTGTATCTGTTCGGCGAGGACCCCGCCGCGTCCGTGTTGGACGGCATGATGGCGAGCAGCCTGATCCCCGTCTTGCAGCCGCCGCTCGACTATCAGGGGCTACAGCTCGTGGACGGCGGCGTGCTGGCCGAGGTGCCGTGCAGCGTGGCGATGGACAAGGGCGCGACGACGATCTATGCGATCAACGTGGGCGGCGGCGAGGAGGTGCAGCCGCCGGCGAAGGGGATCTTCGACATCTTCATGCGCACGTTGCAGACCTGGCTGGTGCAGTCGTTCTTCCTCGACCTCCAGCGCGCGGACGACGATCCGCAGATCGACCTGCACCACATCCAGATCACGGCGTTCAACGAGCTGGCGTTCAACGACTTCAGCAAGACCGAGGAACAGTTCGTGGCGGGCAAGGAGGCGGCCAACCGCTACCTGGATGCGCCCCGGCCGCGCGCGCTGTCGCGTCCCGCGACGACATCCACGGCCGCCGCGACCGTCGGCGGCGCGCGCGAATACATCCTGCCGCAGTACCGACAGAACAGATAGAACGCCGGCCGCGCTGATCTTTAGAGCCTATCCGAACGGCCTGCTCCGGCCGGGCCAGGAGGGCACGGTCAGAGATCGGCCCCAGCGTTTTCCGGTCCCTCGGCGACTGAAGTCACGGCCACCATTACCAGGTCCGCCTGCGCAGACTGAGACACGAAAGTCCGCAGGGACCTGGTAAGCGTGGCCGCGGTTCCAACTGCCCGTTTCGGGCTTTTCAGGTAGCCCCTCAGCTGATCCACTGCCCGCCGGTGTTGCCCGTCACCTGCCAGACGCCGTCCACCGGCTCCAGCACGTAGGTCCGGCCGCCGACCGCGCGCGCGCCGATATAGATGCTGGCCGCGACCTGGGCCGCGCCGTCCGGCTGGAACTGGATGTTCCCCAGGATGATGACCGCGCCGCCGTCCTGGATGCTCCCATCCTCGGCGCGCGGGGCATCCGCCAGCTTCGTGATCCAGATGAACTGCGCGGGCAGGTCGGCCAGCGCCGCGACGATGCT
This sequence comes from Chloroflexi bacterium ADurb.Bin325, assembly GCA_002068935.1. GTDB lineage: Bacteria > Chloroflexota > Anaerolineae > CG2-30-64-16 > CG2-30-64-16 > MWBF01. Next base: position 9,064 of record MWBF01000084.1, on the reverse strand, counting down.
CTGCTGCACCGGCGTCGCGATGACCGGCATGCCCCGGACGGACGCAGCGCCGCCACCCGTGCGCGTATCATCGGCGCGCAGCAGATAGACGAGCGGGAGGCCCGGCGCGCCGGCGTCGAGGGTGTGATCCACCGTATAGACCTGGCGGACGACCGCGGCATAGATGCCCGTCTCATCGGCCGGGTCCAAGTCGGTCACGCCCACGGGCACGTCCGGCTGCGCCAGCTTCGAATCGCCCGTGACCCAGCAGTTGCCCAGCGTACCGTCGGGGCAGAGGACGCGCCACCACGCGCCGTCCGGGGTAACGCCGGTCACGCGCACCGATCGGCCGACGGCCACCTTGCCCAGCACGGGGTACGACTCCGCGGGGCCGGCGTAGAGGGTCAGCTCGACCTGCGCCAGCACGCCCGGCACAGGCGTCGTGTCCGCCCAGCGCAGCAGCGCCTCGCTGGCGAACTGGTTCAGCGCCGCCTTCTCGTCGTCCGTGGCCGCGGCCGCCCCGCGGCCCGTGAACAGCAGGCTCACGGTCATCGCATCCGCGGCCGCCGGATCCTTCTGCGTCTCCTGGAACGGGGCCAGCGCATCGACCCGCGCATACAGCTCGGCCAGCTCGTCCGCGGCCAGCCGCCGGCTGCCCAGGCCCCGGAACAGCTTGCCGCTGCAATTGGAGCGCTGCGCGGCGCGCTCCATGCTCTCGTTCAGCTCGCCCGCGGCCAGCGCGCCGCCGCATGCGCCGTACCAGACGTCCAGGGGGGTGATCTGCGCGGCGCGGCAGCCGTCCGCGGTCTCCTGCTGCCAGGCCAGCGCGGTCTCGTCCGCCGACGGCGGCTCGGCCGCGGCCCCGGCGGGCGGCTGATCCTCGACGGACGGCGCGACGCGCACCACGCTGCCGGTCAGGTTCGTGCGCAGCGCATAGCGCACGCCGTCGGCCTCCAGCACGATCAGATAGCCCGGCATGATCGCCATCGTGCAGAACTCGTTCGGCCCGGCCAGGCCCAGGCAGCCGTCGGGCCACTCGGCTTCCGTGTAGGAGACGATCGTGAGGTCTTCGCTCGCCAGCTTCATCCGGCCGGCAAAGGTGTCGCGCGCGGCAATGACCCCCGCGGGCGCGGCCGGGCCGTCGGTCGGCGTGCTCGCCGGTGGCTGCGCCGTGGGTGCGGGTGTGCTCGCCGGCGGCTGCGCCGTGGCCGCGCCCGGCGTCGGCGTGGCGTCGTTGCAGCCCGCCAACGCCAACACGATGATGCAGAGCAGGCCCAGCATGGCCGGCCTGAGGGAAAGGTGCATGTTCACGTCCTTCGCATTCAACCGGAACGACCGGCCGCGGCCTCGTTCATTTGAGGATCTCGACGACGACGCCCACTTCCGCCCAATCGTATAGCAGCTTGGCGTTGTCGGTGCTCAACAGGATGCAGCCATACGTGACCGGACGGCCCAGGTTGCTCGTCCAGAGCAGTTGGCGGCGATCCCGGCTGGGGAAGCCGTGGAAGCCGTTCATGAACTCCTGGCCCGGGACGGGCCGGTAGATGCCCATGAACCAGGGCATGTACAGATCCCAGTTGGCGGCGTAAGCCATCTCCTCGTGGCTCTGCACCTGGAACACGCCGGGCGCGGTCGGGCTGTCTGGCAGCCCGGTGCTGCCGACCCAATCCCACTTGATCTGCCCGTTCTCGTAGACCTTCACGGTCTGTTTGCTCAGGCTGATGATGATGCGCTTGTTCTCGACCGCGGGCAGCGGCAGCATGACGTCCTGCGACGGGATGCGTATCGTCTCCCCGGCGAACAGTCCCTCGGCCGTCTCGGGGTTCAACGCCTGGATGTACGGGTAGGGGATGCCGTAGTCGAACGCGATGCTCGACAGCGTCTCGCCGGGCTGGACCACGTGCTCCCGCTCGCCGTGGCTGATGCGCGTGCTGATCGCGGGCCGGCGCGCCGCAAACGCCTCGGCCAGCAGGGGCGCGGCGTCGCCGGCCGCGACGAACCGCTCATCGCCGAAGGTCGCGCTCTGCTCGGCCAGCCATTCGGCCACGCGGGCCTCGTCCACCGACCAGGTCAACCGGCTGGCCGCGGCCTCGTCCCCTTCGGCGGGCGTCGCGGCCTCGAAGGCCAGCCAGCGGCCCATGTCCGCGGGCTGCGCAGTCCACTCGGCCCGCTCGTCGCGCACCGCATCGTACAGCCGGATGGCGATCGGCTGGCTCAGGAGCGGGCTGAGCTCGGCCACCAGCGCGCTGACGTCGGTGATGGCCGCGGGGTGTTCGACGATCGGCAGCGCAAAATGGAGCGCATCGCCCGGCTGCGCGAGCGCCGCGCCCCAGGGGTAGGCCTCCAGCGCGGCCAGCGCGGCCGCGATATCGAGCGAACGGCCGGTCAGCGCGGGCGTCGTCTCGATGCGGCCATCCACCACCCGCACGCCCGCGTTCTCCATCGGCGTCTCTAGCTCGTTCGCCAGCATGCGCAGCGTGCCCGCGGCGGCCGGGCTGTCGAAGCGCCACACCGGCGCGATGACGGTAGGCTCCATCCGGATCGGCAAGAGGTCGGTGGATGCGAGCAGACGCCAGCCCAGCGCGCCGATGTTTTCGGGCCGCAACTCCTCGCGGCCGACCCGATAGGCCTGCTCCGCCGTGGCCTGCGCGTCGAGCAGCGCGCCGACCTGCACGGGGGAGAGGGTCCACGTCCTGATCGTGCCGTCCGCCTGCGCGGCGTCCAGCATCACCCGCCGGCCCCGCCATTCGTCGTCCAACCGCGCGGCCGCGTCGGCCGCCGTCCGGCCGCTGAGGCTGCGCCCCATGACCTCCACGCCGGCCAGGATGCGGCCGCTGTTATAGATCTGCACCAGCCCGACAACCACGCCGGCGACCAGGCTCAGGAAGAGGAGCCAGCCGATCAGCAGCAGCCAGAAGGCCGCGGACGGACGCCGCGGCGCGGGACGTCCGGCGCGCCCGCGGACCGGTGCGGTTGAGGTCGTCATTTCTGCCATCCGATACACCTATCATACGCCAGACTATCCGGCCCTCCAGCTTCTGGCAGGGACGCGGGCGGCCCGCTGCCGCCCCGGCCGGTCAGCGCCAGAACTGCGGCAGATAGTCGCGATAACAATCCAGATAGTCGTCCAGGATCTGCTGCGCCACGTCCAGGTCGGTGATGACCGGGTCGAGCAGCAGACATTGCAGCGCGAGCTGGCGGTCGCCCTGCACCGCGGCGTCCACCGCGAGCTGCGCCACGGTCAGCTCGCGGCGCAGCAGCTCCGCGACGCCCGTCGGCATGTCGCCGACGGCCACCGGGCTGATCCCCGCGCCGGTGATGACCGCGGGCGTCTCGACGATGGCGCCGGCCGGCAGGTTGCCGATCTGCCCGATGTTCGGCAGGTTGACCGCGAGATGGTAGTGGCGTCCCGCCGCGGCGATCGTCTCCACGATGTCGCGCGTGCCCTCGCCGTCGCGCTCGCGCAGCTCGTCCACCGGCGCCGCGCCGTCGGCCATCTGCGCGATCAGCGCGTGGCCCTCCCGGCGGCGGCGGGCGTTGCGCTCCCAGTCATACAGGCTGACCTCGTACTTCTCCCACGGCCGCGTGACCGGGTCGCTGACCCACGGCAGGTACTCGCAGAGATGCTCGTCGCCGGGGATGGGGAAGCAGCCGAACGCGGCGTACACGCGCCGCGTCAGCGGCTCGAAGCCCGGATCGAGCCGCGCCCAGCGCTCGGCAAAGAGCGGGTAGAGGTCCTCGCCGGTGCGGCGGTCGCGCACGTCGAGCATCCACGTGAAATGGTTGAGGCCCGCGGCCTGGATGTCGATCTTCTCCACGACCTGCTTGACGATGCGGCCCAGCCGCGGCCACAGGTCGGGGTCCGCGTGGGTGCTGATGACGCCGTCCGGCACCTCGATGCCCAGCCTGTCGGCCAGCGCATAGCCCACCATGCCGTAGCCGGTGAAGATCTGATGGCAGAGGCCGACGACCTTGATCTTGCTGTAGCGGTGGATGGCGTCGCAGATGCGCACCATGGGGTTCGAGAAGTTGATGAACCACGCATCGGGACAGGCCTGCCCCATCGCGTGCGCGATCTCCAGCACCGGGCCGATGTTGCGCGCGGCGTGCGCAAAGCCGCCCGGTCCGCCGTTCTCGGCGTAGGGCTGGCGCACGCCATACTTGAGGGGGATCTCCCAATCCTGCTGCCAGAGCTTTTCGCGCGGGGGCGCTTCGATGGCGGAGACGACGAAGTCCGCGCCGTCCAGCGCGTCATCGTGGCCGGCGTGCGCGGTCACGCGCATCTGCGCGTCCCACTCACGGTTGAGCCGCGCGGCCAGCCGCGCCATCAGGCCGAGCGCATCGGGGTTGCGATCCACCAACGCGAGGTGGCTGCCCCGCAGCCGGGCGCTATACATCAGGGCCGAGAGGGTCTCCAGCCCGAAGCTGGCGCTGCCCGCGCCGATGATGACGATCTTGGTCATCGCGTCTCCCTGTCGGCCGTTGCGCCGGCCGCGCCCAGAATCGGGTTAATTCTGCCCTGTGGCTGCGGGATTGTCAAGAGAATCGCATACTTTTTGCGCAGCCCGACGGCCACGACTTCGACGCCCGGCAATTCTAAATACAGGCGCCGCCGGAGCATCCTTCGACTGGCCTTGCGCCGTCGGCGGCGTTGAGCCGTCCACCCGCTCAGGATGCTCCCGGCATTCTTGCCCTCTGGCTCGGTCGGAGACCGGCCAGAGCGAGCAAAAGACGCTGGGGCCGGTCTCTGACCGTGCCCCTTGGCTCAATAGGCTCAACGCAGTTGAGCGCGGACCGGCCAGAGCAATCTTCTCAGGGTGCTCCCGACGTGAAATTAGTGTCTACCCGTTTATATCCGGAATCCCTGTTCGGCGCGCTATGTCCGCGGCAGGACCGCGCCCTCCGGCGTGATGCCCGCGACGCGCTCGATCTCCTCGTAGGCGACCGCCAGGAAGCGGGTCTGCAACGCCTCGCCGGCCGCCAGCCGGATCGCGCTGCCGTTGGCGATGGCCTCGCTCAGCCCGCCCGTGGGATAGCTCGTCCACGGCTCCAGCGCGGTGGTGTGCAGCCGGCCCCACCAGGGGAAGCCTGTGCCCGCGCCGTCGAGCTGCTGCCAGTACCAGATATAGCGGAAGAGCGCGGGGTCGAACCGCACGCCGAAGCCGACCCGCCGCGCCGCGTTGGTCACGGCGTACCAGCCGTCGGTCAGCTCCGTGATGTAGGCCATCTCCTGCGCGGCCAGCGCGCCGGCCGCGGGGATGATGCTGGCGTCAGCGGTCGAGCCGTCCGGCGCGGGCGCGTGCGGCCAGGCCGAGCGCGCGTTCACCTGGAAGCGACGCGGCTCGTAGTTGTCCATCACGTCGTTGACGATGAACCCGCGCGCGGGCACATCGATCACCGCGCCTTCGTCCAGGAAGGGCCGGCCCAGCGCGATGTGCTGGCCCCACATCAGGTGCATGGGCTGGCCGCCCTCGTTGACCACCCGCTCGTCGATGACGAGCGCCGCGCGGCCCGGCGTGAGGCTGAGCGTCTTCTCGACAAAGAAGGGCGTGCGGATGGGCCGCACCCACAGGCGGACGGCCACGCGCTCCGGCGTATCCTCGACGATCGCGTGCTCCCACGGGATCAGGCTGATCTCGCCGTGCTGGCCGAACTCCGCGCCCTGATACGTCGAGAAGGGGCCGCCGTTCGGCAGGATGTCGTTCCAGCCGCCGCCGTAGTAGTCGATGAACGCGCCGCTCGTCGGCGAGGAGAGCAGGCCCCGGTTCGGGTTGCGGACGCCCGCGGGCATCTGGAGCATGAAATCGAGGTCACGCGGCTTGTAGCGAAACTCGATGATGTCGCTGCCCTTGCCGGCCAGGACGACCACGCGCAGCAGCTCATTTTCGAGGATGACCGTCTGCATCCCGTGATAGGTCCAGGCATCGGAGATGCGGCAGCCGTGATTGCGGGGCAATGCGTAGGACATGATGAACCTTTCTTGAGCGGTGGCGAAGGGTGGAGCTCTGTAGCAGGCGTCTATCGCGCCGTCCACACCCCGTGAGCAGCAGCGTGCTCCCAGCCGGGCGCGTCCACGGACATTTCGTGGCGGGGCCAGCCCGCGGCCATGCGGTCGAGCGTCTCCGCCCACGGGCGGATGCCGCCGAGCGCGTCCGCGGCCTCCACGTTGCACGCGCCGACCGCGGTCGCGACGGCCAGCGTCTCTTCGGGCGAGAGCCCGCGCAGCAGGCCGGCCAGGAAGCCGGCGATGGTCGAGTCGCCCGCGCCGGTCGTGCCGACGACAGCGACCCGGAAGCAGGGCGCCCAGAACTGGCGGTCGGCCCAGGCGTCCGGGTCCGCGGGCGCGGCCCGGCCCACGGCGGCGAGCGCGGCGCGGCCCGCGGTGCGCAGATAGAACCCGCGCTGGCCGAGCTTCAGCCCCGCGATCTTTGCGCCGAGCGCCAGCATCTCGCCCGTCAGGTCGGCCAACAGATCCGGCGTGGCCGCGGCGAGCAGGTCGCCCGCGTGCTCGGCCAGCAGCCGCTCGTAGGTGGGCCGGCGCAGCATGAACAGCATCTCGTCGAGGCTCGGCAGGAACACATCGACATACGGCAGCGCCTTGCGGATGATGGCGGGCCAATCCGCGCGGCCCGCGGGCGAGGCCGGGTCGGGCAGCGCCATATCGAGCGAGGTGGTGACGCCCGTGGCCTTCGCCCGGCGGAACAGCTCGGCGACCTCGGAGCCGTCGTCGCCGTACATGCGCGCCATCAGCGGCGGGTAGCCGAAGTGGAACAGCCGGCCGCGGGCCACCACGTCGTAGCGCACGTCGTCCGCGGTGAAGGTGTCGTTCGCGCCCGTGTGGTGCAGGAACATGCGGTCCACGCCCGGCACGTTGACGACGACGGTGTAAGACGAGGTGGCCGCGGGGTCGACGATCATACCGTCGGCCAGCCCCGGGCCGTGGCTGTCGATGACGCGGCGGATCGCCATGCCGAACAGGTCGTCGCCCACCTTGCCCATGAGCTGGGTGCGCACGCCGAGCTTGTGGAGGACAACGCCGGTGTTCGACACCGGCCCGCCGGTGGAGAGCATCGCCGGGCCGATCGCGTTGAGCTTGCCGGGCACGAGCAGGCCGGCCAGCCCCGCGGGCTGCGGCGGGATCTCCGGGATCATGTCGAGGCACAGGTGGCCTGCAACGACGGCGTCGAGTTCTGTGGACATAGCCCTTTCCCTGCTGTGGCCGGTCTCCGACCGAGCCACCCGTTATCTTCCCCGCTGCGGCCGGTCTCCGACCGAGCCACCCATGATCTTCCCCTGCTGTGGCCGGTCTCCGACCGAGCCACTCACTCGCCTACCATTCTACAGCGGTCAATATCACATCTGATGAGCCTGGCGGCTCGGCCAGCCAGTATGCTGCGGACGAGAAACGCCACTGGGTGGGCTCCCAGACCAACCCTTTACGTCGCGGATTGTCATGCAGGTAACCCAGCTTCTCGGCGAAAAAATCCCGACCGTAGATCGCCTCAGCATGCCGTCCTTGCTGCCAGAACTGATTGTCACGATCAGCGCGCGACGTCTTCTGCATTGTGGTCGCGAAAGCGGCGGGTAAATGCTGCTGGGAATAGACGAGCAATTTATGTCCCGTGAACTTTCGCATATCTGTTAAGGTCTGTGCCAGACGCTTGTTATCGAACTCCGCATCGAAAACGATCAGATGCAGATGAGTTGGCATAATGACGAACCCACTGATACGCAGGTGCCGGTTACGATGACAGTAGTTGAGGCTGTCGGTGATAATACAGCAGGGTTCTTCGGCAACAAAGACAGGCAGCCATTCGATGACAGAGTATGTCAGGAAGTACAGGCAGGCATCATCAGTGATGCGTAAGGTTTCCACCTGGATCTCCTATACATAGCTGGCACGGTCAGAGACCGGCCAGAGCAGGCGCGCACACGAGTGGTACGGTCAGAGACCAGCCAGAGCATACGCGGGCAAAAGTGGCACGGTCAGAGACCGGCCACAGCACGACCGACCAGAGCTATTGTTTTTCCGCCGCGCGGATGGCCTGTCCCGCGCGGATCATCGCCAGATAGCCCTCCACCGGCACGTAATCCGGGATGGAGTTGCCGGAGCCCAGCGCATAGCCGCGCGCCAGCGCCCGGTACTTCAGCCCGCGCTCCTTGACCCGCTCGAAGATGTCCTGCGGGTCCTCGCGGCAGAGGATGTCCACGTCGATGCCGCCGAGCAGCGCGATGCGGTCGCCGTAACGCTGGATCCACGTCTCGAAGGGCGCGATCTGATCCTCGTTCGAGTGCTTGGCGTTGATGCCGAGCGCGATGACATCCTCCATCACGCCGAAGATGTTGCCGCACGAGTGCCAGAGGAAGGGCCGGTTGGCCCGGCGCACCATGTCCACGATCCGGCGGTACTGCGGGATGATGTGCTGGCGGATGACCGGGGGCGAGACGAGCGTGCTGGTCTTGAAGCCCAGGTCGTCGCCGAACCGGCAGATGGCGAACGTGTCGGCGTAGCGGCGCAGAAACTCCTGCCAGATGGCCGCCATCAGGTCGCCGATGCGACAGTAGAGCTCCGCAAACAGCTCGGGGTCGTCCGCGCGCATGTAGGCCAGGTACTCGAAGCCGACCAGATCCTCGCTGATCTCCAGCACGCCGTTGCCGACCCCGCCGAGCGCCTTCATCCCCGGCGGCAGGTGGCGGGCCAGCGCGTCGAAGCGCGGCGCGGCGATCTCCCAGTAGCGCGCCGGCAGTTCGTCCCAGGGGTAGCGCGCAAAGTCCTGCCGCGTCTGGAGCGGGCCCTTGCCCCCGCGGATCGCGCCCGGCCCCGGCAGCGCCTCGGTGATGCAAACCTCGTAGGAGACGGTGTCGTAGGTCATCTCCTGCCAGAAGCGGCAGTAATGGTGGAAGAAGTGATCCAGATCCGCATCCTTGCCGGGTTCGGCCTCGGCGAAGGAGACGTCCAGGATGCGCTCCATGATGAGCGGGCTGATGATGTGCTCGTAGACGGGCAGACGGGCGGGCCGCTCGTTGCGCAGCACCGCCAACATATGGTGATAGTTGGGCGTAAAGGTCATGATGTTGTCCCGGC
>MWBF01000083.1 GCA_002068935.1 Chloroflexi bacterium ADurb.Bin325 | reverse complement strand
GCGAGTTCTATCGCAAGCTGTCCGGCGCGGCGTTCGAGCCGGTGCTGGCGAACCTCAAGCGGCTGCAAGCCGCGGGCCTGTGGGTGGAGGTCACGACGCTGGTGATCCCCGGCGCAAACGACTCGGACGACGAGCTGCGCTGGATCGCGCGCTATCTGCACGACGAACTGGGGCCGGACACGCCCTGGCACATCAGCCGCTTCTACCCGCAGTATCGCATGGCGGATGCGCTGCCGACGCCGACGGCGACGCTCGAACGCGCCTGGCAGATCGGCCGCGACGCGGGGCTGCGCTACGTATATGTCGGCAACATGCCCGGCAACCACACGGAGAGCACGTTCTGCCCGCAGTGCGGCCAGCCGGTCATCGAGCGGACGGGCTACCGCATCGGCCGCCAGCGCGTCAAGGACGGGCGCTGCGACCGGTGCGCCGCGCCGATCGCTGGCATGTGGTGAAGGGGCGGGGCCTCAGTGATTGGCCGTGGCCAGCGGCGTGTCCGACCAGCCAGGGACGGCCGGCCCTATCGGCGGCCTGAACAGCACGGTCACGCCTTTCAACGGGCCGGCCATCCGCCATTGCATGGCCAGCTCGTAGCTGATGTCGGCCACCCAGCCCCGCTTGCGCAGGTTGGGTCGGTGCTTGGCCTCGGCGCAATCCACGACCATCAACGGGCCGACGACCTCGCCGTCGGGGTGGCGCAGCCACACCTTCCTGCCGATGTACTGCGGCTCCAACAGGGCGACCGCGTCCACGCATTCGGGGCACTCCGGCACGTGGCCCTTCCACAGCCGCCAGTTCCAGACGCGCTGCATCAGGCTGCTGTGGCCGTCGCGCGGGCCGGCGTAGTAGGTCACCTCGCCGGTGATCGAGGCCTCTTCCGCCGCCTCGTTGTCTGTCGCCGCGGCCGCCGGGCTTGCGATGGGCTGGGCTATCGATACGGCGGCCGCCAGGATGATCGATACGATCAAGCTCAAATTCGTGCTCCGGATGTCCGGCAGGCTCAGCAGATCTTCTCTTTCTGCCAGCGGATGACCTCGTTCCACGGCGACAGCGTGAGGTCGTACTTCTTCCAGTAGTACTTCAACTCGTCGGTCGGCCAGTCCGCATAGAGATCGTCCCAGGTCGCGACCTGCATGTGCGGCTGGAGCGATTTCTCCTCGATGTCCTCGTCCGCCGGCTGGTAGCGGTAGTCGACCGACAGCCGCACGCGGTCGCCGAGCTGGTTGGGCAGCGACTTGTGGACGTTCGTGCTGATGAAGGTGAGCACGTCGCCGACGCGGTAGTTCTCTTCGATCCACGGCAGCCCCACGTCGCACAGGATCGCCTCCAGCCCGCCTGCGCCCTCGGCCTGGGAGACGGACAGCACGCCGAGCCGGTGCGAGCCCGGCATGACGGCAAGCCCGCCCAGCTCGCGCGGGATGTCGCCGAGCGGGATCCACGCGGTCCAGACGTTCTGCGTGCCCTGGATGTGGATGAAGTCCTGGTGGACCGGCGTGGGCCGGTTGCTGGGGCACGGCACCATCAGCCGCGCGATGTTGCGCGGGTGCGGCAGCACGGGCCGGCCGAACAGGGTGGTGTAGATGCGCAGCATCTGCGGGTGATGCGGCAGCGCGTGGAAGATCTGGAGCTTCTGCAGATCGTAGTACGCCTCCCGCGTGACGCCCGTGCCGCCCCAGGATTCCATGTCGCGCACATTTTCCTGATCGACCCAGCCCTCCATGATGTCGCGATCCGTGCGCACCATCTTGTGCTTGACCAAGATCCCCATCAACTGGCGGCGCACTTCCAGGACATCCTCCGCGGGCAGCAGGCCGCGGAAGAAGAGGTAGCCGTCGCGGTCCGCCTGGGCGCGCAGTTCTTCCGGCCGTTCGAGCAAGGGAGTGGCATCTTCGAACCCGACGATGATGGTGGGCTCTTGCTTGGTCGTAGAGGTGCTCATGTGATATCAGCTCCTTGTCGTTCGTCTATCAGGATCATCACGCCTGTCCGGGCGAGCTCGACGCGTATGGGGACAGGCGTCCCTGGCAGTTGGCTGTTTCTGATATGGCCGCCAGGATAGCACGTGACCTGTACGCCGTCTGTGGCGCGCCTGCCAATGGAGCCAGGATCTCAGCAGCAATCCCTGCCTTCTTTGCCTTCGATGGCTTCGATGCTATAATTCGCCGTCAAAACTTTGCGGCGCGGAAAGGGTGCTCGCTTTGCCGAACGATGCTCAGGAGGACCGGGTGTCCGGCCCCGCGGGGGAAACCGGGACGCCGGCCGGCGGGCGGGCGCTCGACTCGGCGCGGGCCTCGCGCGCGCGGCTCCAACGGGGCCTTGAGGTCGTGGTCAGCCTGGTCTTTCTGGGATTGGCGCTGCGCAAGATCAGCTTTCACGATCTCTGGGCCGCGCTGACGACCGCCAACTGGCTCTGGCTGATCCCCTGCGTGCTGATCACGATCGGCCTGCTGCTCCTGAAGGGCTGGCGCTGGCAACTGCTCTTCCTGCCGGAACACCGGCTGCCCTTCAAGCCGGTCTTCGTCGCGCTCTGCGCGGGCTATCTCGCGAGCAACGTGTTTCCGGCGCGCGCGGGCGAGCTGGTGCGCCTCGTCCTGTTGGTGAGCGATCAGCCGGTCGATGCGGCGCGCACGCTCTCCACGATCGTGGTGGAGCGCCTGCTGGACGTGCTGACGCTGCTGGCGCTGATGGTGGCGCTGCTGCCCTTCGTGGATCTGCCGCCGTGGATGCGCAGCTCGGGGCAGTTGCTCGGCGTGGCCGCGCTGGTGGCGGCCGGGCTGATCGTGCTGCTCTCCTTCTGGAAGGAGCGCCTGTTGGCGCTGGCTCACGTCGTGTTGCGGCCTTTCCGTTTTCTGGATCGGCCGGGCGTCTATGCGGCCATCGGCCACCTGATCGACGGGTTCGCCACGCTGCGCGGGCGGCTGGGCCTGATCCTGGTCGGGATCTCGTTGCTGGCGTGGCTGGCCGTCGTGGTGGAGGCGTGGACTGCGGCCGTCGCGGTGCGGCTGGCCGCGCCCGTCACGGCCATCACGCTGGCGGTGGTCGTCACGTCGCTGGGCATGGTCGTGCCGTCGTCGCCCGGCTATATCGGCGTCTTCCATTATCTGGTCACGGTCGCGCTGGCGCCGTTCGGCGTGCCGAAGGAGATGGCGCTTTCCTTTGCGCTCGTCTGGCATGCGGCCAACTATCTGACGTTGAGCGGGTCCGGCGTCATCATGCTGTGGGCGCACGGCACGTCGCTCGGCCAGGTCCTGGCGCGCTGGCGCAACCGCGACCTGCCGGTCGGGCGCGTCTGAACGGGCGCGCCGGCGGGCGGCTGGCCGGGGCGGCATCACGTTACGGGGGAATGTCATGCGTATTTTGATCACCGGCGGCGCGGGCTTCATCGGCTGCAATCTCGCGGCCGCGTGCATCCGGGCCGGGCATCAGGTTACGATCTTCGATAACCTGTCGCGGCGCGGCAGCTCGGCCAACCTGGCGTGGCTGAGGGAGCAGTTCGGCGACAGCTTCGCCGTAGACGTGGGCGACATCCGCGAGGCCGCGGCCATCGAGCGGGCCGCGCGGGGACAGGAGGCGGTCTACCATCTGGCTGCGCAGACCGCGGTCACGACCTCGGTGACGGATCCGCGCACGGATTTCGAGATCAACGCGCTCGGCACGTTCAACGTGCTGGAGGCCGCGCGCAAGGCGGGCGAGGATCCGGTGTTCATCTACTCCTCCACGAACAAGGTGTACGGCGGGATGGAGGATGCGCCGGCCGTCGAGCGCGCCACACGATACGAGCTGCCGGACTACCCGCGCGGGGTCGGCGAGGCGCGGCCGCTCGACTTTCACAGCCCTTACGGTTGCAGCAAGGGCGCCGCGGATCAGTATGTGCGGGATTATGCGCGCATCTACGGCCTGCGCTCGGTCGTCTTCCGGCAGTCGTGCATCTACGGCCAGCGCCAGATGGGCGTGGAGGATCAGGGCTGGGTGGCGTGGTTCATCATCGCCGCGGTCACGGGCCAGCCCATCACCATCTACGGCGACGGCAAGCAGGTGCGCGATCTGCTGCACGTCGACGATCTGGTGGCCGCGTTTCTGGCGGCCACCGAACGCATCGACGCGACGCGAGGGCAGGTCTACAACCTGGGCGGCGGCCCGCAGAACACCCTCTCTATCTGGGCGGAGTTCGGGCCCCTGCTCGCCGAGACCCTGGGCAAGGCCATCATCCCCGCGGCCTTCAAGGACTGGCGGCCCGGCGATCAGCCCGTCTTTATCGCGGACATCGCAAAGGCGAAGGCGGAGTTCGGCTGGCAGCCGCACATCGGCGTGCGCGAGGGCATCGCGCGGCTCGCGCGCTGGGTCGAGGATAATCGGGAGCTGTTTGCATCATCCGGCGGCTGAACGGCGCGCGCCGGCGCGCCGTTTGCCGTCCGACTGCGAGGAACTGTCGGTAGCGCATGAAGGTTCTGTTCATTCTGACGTATTACCGGCCCCACGTGAGCGGGCTGACCATCTACGTGGAGCGGCTGGCGCATGCGCTGGCCGAGCGGGGGCACGAGGTCACGGTGCTGACCTCGCGCTATGCCGCGCATCTGCCGCGCGAGGAGCGGATGGACGGCGTGCGCGTCGTGCGCGTGCCAGTGCTCTTCCGGTTCAACAAGGGCGTGTTCATGCCGGTGTTCCCGGCGATCGCATGGCGCGAGATTCGCCGCGCCGACGTGGTCAGCATCCATCTGCCGCAGATCGAGGCCGCGCTGAGCGCGCTGCTGGCCCGGCTCGGCGGGCGCAGGCCGCTGCTGACCTATCACTGCGACTTGCAGATGCCGCCGGTCTGGTACGGCAAGCTCGTGGATCGGCTGACCTACTGGGACAACGTCGCGGCCGGCGCGCTGGCCGATACGGTCGTCGCCTATACCGAGGATTTTGCGCGGCACAGCCCGTTTCTCTCGCGCTATGTCCGCCCTGCCCGGACGGGCGAGGCCGGCCAGGGCCACAAGCTGCGCGTCATCCTGCCGCCGGTCGCGATCCCGGAGCCGACGCCGGAGGGGGTCGCGGCGCTGGCTGCGACCATCGGCCTGCCCGCGGACACGGAGGAGCGGCCGCAGGTCATCGGCTTTGCGGCCCGCTTTGCCTACGAGAAAGGCGCGGACTATCTCATCAACGCCATCCCGCACATCCTGCGCGAGATCCCGAATATCCGGCTCGTGTTCGCCGGGCCTTACGGCAAAGACGTCATCGGCGAGACCATCTGGGACGACCTGCAGCCGCTCATCAAGCAGTATCAGCCCTATCTGACCTTCCTGGGGACGCTCAACCCGGCGCAGATGGCCGATTTCTATGCGCTGTGCGACGTGGTCACGGTCGCGTCCATCAACAACACGGAGTCGTTCGGGCTGGTCCAGGTCGAGGCGTTCATGTGCGGCACGCCGGTCGTTGCAACCAACCTGCCGGGCGTGCGCCAGCCGGTCACGATGACGGGCATGGGCGAGATCGTGCCCATCGCGGACGCCGAGGCGCTGGCCGCGGGCATCGTCAAGGTCCTGTGCAACCGACAGCGCTACATCAAGCCGCGCGCGGAGATCATGCGCCGGTTCGCGCTGGTGCAGACGGTCGAGGCGTATGAGACGCTCTTCCGCGAGAAGGCGCGGCCGGCCTAGCAATCGGCCCGTCGGATTCGCCTGGCTCGGTCGGAGACCGGCCAGCGCAACTCTCCGATAGGTTCCTGGTCATCGGGGCCTGTCGGATCGATCGGACAGGGCCTGCGGTAGAATCGATGAAGGATTATCTTTCGCTCCAGCTTCAGGACATGGCGCCCCATCGGGCGATCCTGCGGGCCGTCGAGTGCCGCTTCATGGCGCGGGTGCCGCTGACGCCGCCGGTGCTCGACGTGGGCTGCGGCGACGGCCACTTTGCGTCGATCGCGTATGACCGCCTGCCGCTCGACGTGGGCATCGACGTGATGGCGCGCGATCTGCCCGAGGCGGCCGCGCGCAAGGGCGTCTACCGCCAGGTGATGTTCGCCAGCGCGACCGAGCTGCCCTTTGCGGACGGCAGCTTCAACACGGTGGTCAGCAACTGCGTCATCGAGCATATCCCCGACAACGCGGCGGTGCTGCGAGAGATCGCCCGGGTGCTGGCGCCGGGCGGGGTGTTTGCGACGACGCTGCCGAGCGAGCACTACCCCGACTTCCTGCTCGGCGCGACCGCGCTGACCCGGCTGGGGCTGGCGGCCGCGGGCCGAGCCTACGGCCGCTTCTTCAACCGCATCTCCAACCACTTCCATGTCTATCCGCCGGAGGAGTGGCGGCGTCGGCTGGCCGCGGTCGGGCTGACGGTGGAGGAGCACGCCTATTATTTCTCGCCCGCGGCGCATCGCCGCTTCGACCTGAGCCACTATCTGGGCGTGCCGAACCTCATCAGCAAGCGGCTGCTCGGCCGGTGGATGCTGTTCGATGCGCAGCGCCGCGCCTTCGAACGCTGGCTGCGCCCGTATTACGAGGAGGAGCTGCCCGCGGTGGGCGCATACCAGTTCGTGCTGTGTCGCAAGCGCGCGGAGGGCAGCGATGGACGTTCGTAGCGGGCGTCTCCACGCCCTCCGCGGGGAGGGGGCCGTCGAGCCTCCGGCCGCGGCCGTGCGCCTGGAGCAGGCCGCGCGCGAGTGGGCCATCATCTTCGTCGCGGCGCTGATCTTCTGCCTCCCGTTCCTCAACCTCGGCAGCGACCGACCCCTGGCCGGCGGCGGCGCGGAGGCCGTCCGGTCGCTCGACTGGGCCCTGGTCGGTTCGCTGCGCGAGCACGCCGCGTTTCCGCTGTGGAACCCCTATCTCCAGACGGGCCTGCCCTTTGTCGCGGACCCCGCCCTGCACGCCTATAACCCGCTGGCGGCCGGCTCCGTGCTGCTGTTCGGCGCGGAGGACGGCTTCAAGGTGGCCTTGTTCCTGAGCTTTCTGGCCGCGGGCTACGGCGCATGGCTGCTCGGGCTGGTGTTCGGCCTGCGGCCCGTCGGCCGCGTGTGGCTGGCGCTGATGTATGCGTTCACGGGGCAGGCCGCGGCGCGCTTCCTCCAGGGCGAGTACGGCCTCGTGTTGGGCCTGGCGTGGATCCCCTGGGCGTTGGCCGCGGCGATAGGCGCGGTCCGGGCGGGGCGGGGCTATCGCGCTTACGGCTGGGCGGCGCTGGCCGCGGTCGCGCTGGCGCTGCTGTTCTTCTCCGGCGACATCGATTACGCCTGCGGCGCGGCCGCGGCGCTGGCGCTGCTCGCGGCGGTCGCGGGGATCGGCGTCCGGCGGGAGGCCGGAAGCCAGAAGCTGGAAGCTGGAAGCCAGAAGCTGGAAGCTGGAAGCCAGAAGCTGGAAGCTGGAAACTCGAAGCTGGAAGCTGAAGATGGCGCGCCGGCTCAGGATGCTCCCGTAAATGACGCGCGGGGGCGGTTGCGGGTCGTCTTCTATCCGGCGCGCCTGCGCGTGCTGGCGTTTATCGCCGTGTTTGCGCTCGGGCTCGCGGCGATCCGGCTTCTGCCGCTGGCGGAGTTCTGGCCCGCTCAGGCCGGACAGGTCGGCCCGCAGCCGGCGGGCTCGCACACCATCGGCCAGATACTGGCCGCCTATCTCTCGCGCGACCCCTGGCGGCCGGACGCCGCCGCGCTGTCGGCGGGGGAGTTCTACGCCTACATCGGCGTCTGGCCCTTCCTCCTGCTGCTGCCCCTGCCGTGGGTTGTGCGACGGCTGCGCCGCGAGCGCCGCACGCTCTGGCCCCTGGTCTTTCTCGGCGGCCTGGCGCTCCTTGCATTCGTGTCGAGCAGCGTCGGGGCCAGGCCGTGGGCCGGCCTGCACCCTGCATACATGCTCGTCTTCGGCGCGCTGGGGCTGCTTGCGTTGGCCGGGCTGGGGCTGGACGCGGCGGCCTTCGCGGCGGAGCGTGTGCAGCGCGGGCCGCTCAGGCTCTCGGTGCCGGGCATCGTGCGCTGGCTGGCCGAGCGGTCCGGGGGGGTGTTGCTGGCGGTCTTCGTCGTGCTGTCGGTCGGCGATGTGTATGCCGCCAATCGACAATATCTCGCCGCGCTCGCCCCGTATCCAGCGGAGCGCGAAGCTGCCCGCTGGCTGGCCGCGCACGCGCCCGGCGTGTATTACACGGGCAGCCCGAACGGGCAGTATGCCGCGCTCGTCGCCAGCGGCCTGCGGGCCATCGACGCGGGGCATGGGCTGGCCTTCCGCCCCTCGCTGAAGGACGCGGCCAACGCGCGCCAGGTGCAGGCGCGGCCCAATTACCAGATCCTGGACAACGGGCTGGCGCCCGAATATCCCGACCCGATAGCGCTTCAGCAGTTTGCGACGCAGACCGTCTGGGAATTGCCGCACAGCCTGCCCTACGCCTTTGTCGCGTCGCGGGCCGCGCTGAACGATGTCGCGGCGGGGCGCGAGCTCTGGCGCGAGGATGTGGTTCCGGTCGGGCCGGGCACGGGCGCTCCCAACCGCATCGCGCTGGCGGTCGATTCGGCCGCGGCCGCAGACGCGGATTCGCTGCTGGTCATCCTCACCTCCGGGCTCAAGGGCTGGCAGCTCGCGGTGGACGGCCGGTCCGCGGCGCTGCTGAACGTGGGCGGCTATCTGGCCGCCGCGGTGCAGCCGGGGGGCCACGTCTACACCTTTAGCTACAGCCCGACCTCGTTCTGGGTCGGCCTTGCCATCAGCCTTGTCAGCGCGCTGGCGCTGATCGTCCTGGCGGTGACTGTCGTGCTGCGCGCGCGGCGCGCAGCCGGGCAGGTGGTGCGCACGGCCGCGACCTATACGGAGGGCGTGTTGTGGCCGTCCGACCTCCTGCCGCTGGAGGACGGGGCCGCGGTCCGGCTGACCGTCGAGCCGCTGCCGCGCGCATCGGATCGCGCGCTGGCGGATGCCAATGCGCGCGGCGAGCGGCTGGCCAAAGTGCTGTTCGTCCTGGCGCTCGGCGTCTACCTCTTCACCCGGCTCTATGCGATCGACCGTTTCCCGATCTACTTCTTTGCGGATGAGGCGGTCCACAGCGTCCTGGCCGAGGATCTGATCGAGCACGGCTTCAAGGACGCGCAGGGCCGCATGTTCCCGCTCTATTTCGAGGCGGCGGGCAACCGCTGGACCCCGCTCCTGTCGGTCTACGTGCATGCGGTCTCGGTCGCGCTGGCGGGCAAGAGCATCGCGGTCAACCGGACGACCAGCGCGCTCGTCAGCCTGTTGGCCGCGGCGTCCGTGGCTTTGATACTGGGCAGGGTGTTCAGGCTGCGCTATTGGTGGACGGGCGTGCTGCTGCTGGCGCTCGCGCCGGCCTGGTTCCTCCACTCGCGCACCGGCTTCGAGACCGTGATGATGGCGTCGTTCTTCGCGGCCTTCCTGCTGTGCTATCTGCTCTACCGCACGCGCAGCCCGCGCTATCTCTTCCCCGCGGTCCTGTTCGGCGCGGCGACGTTCTACACCTACTCCAACGGGCAGATGATCATGGTTGCGGCCGGCGTGCTGTTGCTGCTGTCGGATCTGCCCTATCACGTGAGGCAGTGGCGAACCGTGCTCCTGGCCGCGCTGCTGATCGCGGTGCTGGCCGTGCCGCTGCTGCGCTTCCGCGCCACGCAGCCGGAGTCGATGACGACGCACCTGCGCGCGATCAACTCCTACTGGTTCGAGGCCGCGCCGCTCAACGAGAAGCTCAGCCGGTTCGTCGATACGTACACCTACGGCCTCAGCCCGGCCTACTGGTTTACGCCGAACGAGCACGACCTCGTCCGGCACCGGATGAAGGGCTACGGCAACCTCGCGCTGCCGTTTCTGCCGTTCTTCCTGATCGGCGTCGGCGTCTGTATCTGGCGCATCCGCTCCGCGGCGCATCGGGCCGTGCTGATGGCCGTCCTGGCGTCGCCCGCGGGCGCGGCCCTGGTGGATGTCTCGATCACGCGAGTGCTGGTGTTCATCGTGCCCGCGGTCGTGCTGACCGGGCTGGGCCTCGAGGCGGCGCTGGCGTGGGGGACGCGGCTGGTGAGGGGCGCCCCTTCGACCGGCCCCGCCTCGAACGCCAGGTTGGGACGCACGCCCGCTCAGGACGCTCCTTCGGCTGCTCCGACCTTGAATGCCAGGCTGGGCCGCATATTCGCCAAGAAGATCCCTGTGGTGGGCCTGGCCTCGAACGGCGGAGCGGGCCGTGCATCTGGCCAGGCTGGCTCGACCGTCGTTGCCCTGACGCTGTTCCTTGTGCTGAGCGCCGCGAGCGTGTGGATGCTGCGGGACGCGCTGGTGAACGGGCCGCGCTGGTACAACGACTACGGGCTGTACGGCATGCAGTGGGGCGCAAAGCAGCTCTTCACGGAGGCCATCCCGGAGGCGCTGGCGCAGAACCCGAACAGCCGCATCATGCTCACCTCGACGTGGGCGAACGGCGCGGATACGTTCCTGCGCTTCTTCCTGCCGGCGGAGCAGCGCGCCCGGGTTCAGATGCTCAACGTGGACTATTACATGGGCGAGCGCCGCGCGCTGGACGATAACGTCATCCTGGTGATGACGCCGGCCGAGTACCGGCAGGCGGCCGACAGCCCGAAGTTTGCGCGGGTGGATGTCGACCGCGTCATCGATTACCCTGACGGCAGCCCCGGCTTCTACTTCGCGCGCCTCGAATATAGCCCCGATTTCGATGAGCTGCTTGCGCCGGAGCGCGAGGCGCGCGTCCGGCCGGTACCGGGGCAGGTGGTGGTGGACGGCCAGCTCGTGGAGGTGATGCATTCGCCGCTCGACGTGGGACGGCTGGAGGATCTGTTCGACGGCGAGACCTTCACGCTGGTGCGGGGGCTGGCCGCGAACCCGCTCGTCTTCGACTTCACCTTCCCGGCCCCGCGGGCGATCAACGGCCTGGCCGCGGATTTCGGCTCCATGGACTTCCGCCTGACCGTCAGGCTGTACGCGGATGCAGCGGGCGAGCCGGTGGTGTATACTGAGGAGTATCGCGGCCAGCCGCCCGATCCGCATATAACCATGACGTTCCCGGATGCGCCGAGCCAGGTCGTGCGCGTGCGGATCGAGATCGAGCAGCTCAATCCGCCGGTGGATGTGCATATCCATGTGCGCGAGTTCAGGTTCGAGTAACCTGTTTCTGACCGTGCTGATGCCCGCATATAATGAGGCGGGCGGGCTGGCGGCCAGCGTAGAGGCGTTACTGCGCGCCCTGGACGGATACGGCGTCACCTACGAACTGCTCATCGTGGACGATGCCAGCACGGATACCACCGGCAGCGTGGCCGAGGAACTGGCTGCGCTTCATCCGCAGGCGCGCGTCATCCATCATGCGGCCAACGAGGGCATCGGCGGCGGGTTCGTCAGCGGCGTGGCCGCGGCGCGGGGGGAGTGGTTCATCCTGATCCCCGCGGACCTGGCGATGGATCTGGCGGAGCTGACGCGGTATTTCGCGGCCGCGGAGTCCGCAGACGTGCTGGTCGGCATCCGCTCGAATCGGAGCGATTATTCGGGCTGGCGGCGGGCCGTGTCGTTCGCCAACATCGAGCTGATCCGGCTGCTGTTCGGGATGCGCGAGCGGCAGTTCAACTATATTACGATGTATCGGCTGGCCGTGTTGCGCGCGATGACGATCGAGTACTGGCGCAGCGCGTTCTTCCATGCGGAGACGATCATCAAGGCGAAGGCGCTCGGCTATCGGATCGCGGAGGTCGAGGTCAGCTATGTCCCGCGCGGCACGGGCCGCGCGACGGGCGCGCGGCCGGCGCTGATCCTGGCGACGGCGCGCGATATGCTGCACTACTGGCTGCGGCTGCGCACGGGGCGTTGATTTGATGAGACAGGATTTACAGGATTGACAGGATTATCCTTGACATAATCCTGTAAATCTTGTGAATCCTGTCCATTATCGTCAGTGGGGCGGTTTTATGAGACAGGATTTACAGGATTGACAGGATTCTCTTGAACTTATCCTGTAAATCTTGTGAATCCTGTCCATTATCGTCAATGGGGCGGTTTCATGAGACAGGATCGACAGGATTATCCTTGACTCAATCCTGTGAATCTTGAGTCCCCTGAAAAAAGGGGGGCCAAACTCGCGTTTTTTTGTGAAATAGCTACAATATGTTGTAGGCGC
>MWBF01000082.1 GCA_002068935.1 Chloroflexi bacterium ADurb.Bin325 | reverse complement strand
CGAAAATTGCTCTGGCCGGTCTCCGACCGAGCCAGGGGCACGGTCAGAGACCGGCCCCAGCGGGTTTTCGAATAGGCTCTCAGCTCACAATCGCCCGGATCGCGTCCAGGATGTGGCTCTTGCCGGGCAGCACTACATCTTCGAGAGTCTTGCTGGCAGGGATGGGAACATCCATCGCGCCGACGCGCGCGATCGGCGCGTCGAGATAGTCGAACGCCTGCTCCTGGACGAGCGCGGCGATCTCCGCGCCGATGCCCAGCCGCCGGTGCGCCTCGTGCGCGATGACCAGCCGGCCGGTCTTGCGCACCGACTTGAGGATCGCCTCCAGATCCAGCGGCACGGTGGTGCGCAGGTCGATGACCTCGACCGAGACGCCGTCCCGGCTGGCCTCTTCCGCGGCCTCCAGCGCAAAGAGGACGGTGCGCGAGAGGCTGACGAGGGTCACGTCGCTGCCCTCGCGCTTGATATCCGCCACGCCGAACGGGATCGCGTAATCCTCCTCCGGCACGTGGCCCCTGGTGTTGTAGAGCAGCTTGTGCTCGATAAAGATGACCGGGTTATCCTCGCGCAGCGCGGTCTTGAGCAGCCCCTTCGCATCGTAGGGCGTGGCAGGCAGCACCACCTTCATGCCGGGGATGTGGGTGAAGATGGTCTCGAAGCTCTGCGAGTGCTGCGCGCCGTTGCCGCGGCCGCCGCCCTGCTGCGAGCGGATGACCATGGGGACCTTGACCCGGCCGCCCGACATATAGCGCATCTTGGCGGCCTGGTTGAAGACCTGGTCGCTCGCCACCCAGAGAAAATCCATGAACATCAGCTCGACCACCGGCCGTTTGCCGGTCATCGCCATGCCGACCGCCGCGCCGACGAAGCCGGCCTCCGAGATAGGGGTCTCGCGCACGCGCTCCGGCCCGAACTTCGCCAGCAGCCCCTCCGTCACCTTGAACACGCCGCCGTACAGCCCGATGTCCTCGCCGATCAAGATGATGTTCGGGTCGTGCGTCATCCCCTCGGTGAGGGCCTCGCGCACCGCCTGGGCATAGGTTATCTCACGCATGATTTCAGCTCCGTCCTTACAGCGACAAACCGTAGAACGCTTGCGCCGTGCCGTTGCAGACCTGCACCTGCACGTCCGTCGGCCAGCCGGCGGCTATCTCCCGATAGACCGTCCACGCCTTGACGTAGCCGCCTGCCAGGATCGACACGGGCCAGTCGCCGCCGAACATGCACCGTTGCGGCCCGAACACCTCCAGCACATGGTCGATGTAGGGCCGCACATCGCCGGCGGCCCAGGTCTCCGGCATCCCGCTCGCGGTGCCCAGCCCGGAGATCTTGGCGTACACGTTGGGGTTCTCCGCGGCGACTCGGATGTCCTCGCCCCAGCGCCCCAGCGCGCGCGTGCTGATGGGCGGCTGGCCCAGGTGGTCGATCACCATCTTCAGGCCGGGCACGCGCTCGCCCAACACCGGGATGCACGCCATATGCTCCGGCAGCGTCGCGACCACGTCGAAGGTCAGCC
Organism: Chloroflexi bacterium ADurb.Bin325; assembly: GCA_002068935.1. Taxonomy (GTDB): domain Bacteria; phylum Chloroflexota; class Anaerolineae; order CG2-30-64-16; family CG2-30-64-16; genus MWBF01. The sequence goes on along the minus strand of MWBF01000082.1, from coordinate 10,714 downwards.
CCCGCGCGGCCAGCAGGCCCAGCCCCTCGATGACGCGCTCTTGCAGCAGCCAGCGCGGGTCGGCCTCGTTGTGGATCAGGTGGCGGATGCCCCTGAACAGCAGGTTTGCGGCGAAGCGTTCGAGCATCCGGCCCGCCACGTCGGGATAGAGCAGCGGGACCCAGCCGACGACGCCGGCCATCCAGGGATAGATGGCCGCCTGCTCGAACATGTACTCGGTGTCCGCATAGCTGTTGGCCGACTGGACGAGCACGGTGCGGCTGACGCCGGCCGGGGCGAGCTGCGGCTCCAGTTCAGCGGCCGTGCAGGTGCGCGCAATCGGCCCGAAATCGGGCGTCAGCCACGGATACGCGACGCGCTCCAGATCCCAAAGGTGCTGGTGGGTGTCAACGATCATCGGGTTCATGTATCACCTCCCCTACGCCCACATATCCTCGGCGGCCTCGTGCGGCTCCGGCCACGGGCTCTGCTCGGCAAAACGGGCGATCTCCTCGATCTCCGCCGCGACCGCGGCGTCGATTGCGCCGATCTGCTGCTCGCTGACGCCGAACTCCGCGACCAGCCGCCGCGGGAACATGACGATCGGGTCGCGGGCGCGCCACTCGGCCACTTCCTCTTTGGTGCGATACGGCTCCGAGTCGCCGACCATGTGCCCCACCAGCCGGTAGGTCATGGCCTCGATAAAGGTCGGGCCGCCGCCCGCGCGGGCCCGTTCGACCGCGGCGAGCGTCGTGTCGTACACGGCCAACGGGTCGTATCCGTCCACCACCGCGGTCGCCATGCCGAAGGCCCCGGCGCGGTCCGCCAAGCTGTCGGTGCGCACCATGTCGCGGATCGGCGTCATCTCGGAGTACAGGTTGTTCTCGCAGAAGAAGATCACCGGCAACTGCCAGATGGCCGCGAGGTTCAGCGCCTCGAAGAAGACGCCCTGGTTCGTCGCGCCGTCGCCGAAGAAGGTCAGGCCGACCTGATCCGTCCCGTCGAGCCTGGCGGTCAGCGCCGCGCCGTTGATGATGGCCGCGCCCGCGCCCACGATCGCGTTCTCGCCGAGCAGCCCGATGCGCGGGTCGGTGAAGTGCATCGAGCCGCCCTTGCCCTTGCTGCATCCGGTGCGCCGGCCCAGCAGCTCGGCCATCGCCTCCTTCGCATCCAGCCCCTTTGCGAGCGACTGGCCGTGCCCGCGATAGGTGCAGGTCATGTAGTCATCCTGGCGCAGCGCAAAGCAGCCGCCCACCGCGGTCGCCTCCTGGCCGATGCACGGGTGGAACGAGCCGCGTATCTGGCCGTTCATGAAGTACTGCGTCGCACGCTCCTCGAACCGTCGGATGAGGAGCATCATGCGATACATCCGCAACAGATCGTCTTGTGTCAGCGGCATGAGCTATCCCTTTCGAATCCACCGGCCGGGTTTTGGCGGTTGCCCGGCACAGTGCTACACTGTCTCAGACTTGATCACCCCACGGAGGCAACCGAATGTCTGGACACCCTCGCGTCTACATTGGTCCGGATGCTGTCAACGAGCTGATCGCTTTCTGCCGGGCCAACGGCCACACCCATCTCGCGCTGATCGCCGATGACAACACCTACCGCGCGCTGGGCGCACGGGTCGAAACCGCCTGCCGACAGGTCGAACTGGACGTGCGGACGGTTATCGTCAAGGGCGATGACATCGGCGCAGATGATGGTGCAGTTTATCAGGTATTGCTCGGTTTAGACAAATCGCCCCGCACATTCCTGGCCGTCGGCTCCGGCACGATCACCGACGTCACCCGTTTCGTCAGCCACCGCTCCAACGCGGACTTCATCTCCGTCCCCACCGCGCCCTCGGTGGACGGGTTCACCTCCATCGGCGCGCCGATGATCGTGAACGGCGTCAAGGTCACCATCATGGCGCAGGGGCCGCTCGCCGTCTTTGCGGATCTGCCGACGCTCTGCGCCGCGCCCGCGGCGATGCTGGCCGCCGGGTTCGGCGACATGATCGCCAAGCTGACCTCCATCGCGGACTGGGAGCTGGGCCACCTCTTCTGGGACGAGCCGTACGACCCGGCGATCGCGGCCCGCGCGCGCAAGGCCGCATGGGACTGCGCACGGAGCGTCGATGCGCTCGCGGCGCGCGAGTGCGCCGGCGTCGAGCGGCTGATCGACGGGCTGATCGAGTCGGGCCTCTGCATGTTGGACTTCGGCGAGACGCGGCCCGCCTCCGGCTACGAACACCACGTGTCGCACTATCTGGAGATGAAGCTCCTCTGGGAGGGCCGCCACTCCGTCCTCCACGGCGCAAAGGTGGGCCTCGGCGTGCTCACGAGCGCGCGGCTCTACGACCAGATACGGCGTCTCGACCGCGCCGACGTAGTCGAGCGCCTGGAAGCCGCGGAGCTGCCCCCCGCGGCCGAGGAGATCGCGCGCATCGAGGCTGCCTACGGCCCGCAGGCCGACGACATCATCGCGCTGCACGCGCCCTTCATCCACATGACGCAATCTCAGTTCGCGGCCCTGAAGGCGCGCATCCTGGAACAGTGGCCCGCGGCGCAGGAGATCGCCGCCCGGGTGCCCTCCGCGGACGAGGTCACCGATTGGCTGAACAAGGTCGGCGGCGCGACCACCCCCGCGCAGCTGGGGCTGAGCGACGAGGAGACCGCGACCGCGCGGGCGGTCGGCCACTATTACCGAAACCGCTTCTCCGTGAAGAAGCTGGCGCGGATACTCGACCTTTCATAGACGCTTCACCACATCATCCGGGCAAAGGAGACCCTCACCCCCATGAGCACCAAGACCAGAGTCGCCATCGTCGGCGCGGGCGGCATGATGCGCTGGCACATCCGCCAGATGCTCAAGCAGCAGGACACGACCGAAGTCGTGGTCATGTGCGAGCCGTCCGCCCAGCAGTACGAGCTCAGCAGCGCGCTGTACGTCGACGCCGGGCTCACGCCGCCCCCCAACCAGCCGGATCTGGCGCGCCTGCTCCGCGACTACGCGGGCCGGGTCGACGCCGCGTTCATCTGCACCCCCCACGTCTATCACCATGACCAGACCGTGGCCTGCTTGCAGGCCGGGTTGGACGTGCTGCTCGAAAAGCCGATGGTGATGAACGCGGCCGAGGCGCGCAGCCTCATCAAGACGCGCGACGAAACCGGCAAACTGCTCGTCGTCGCGTTCCCCGGCAGCCTCTCGCCCAACATCCGCACCGTGGTCGGCATGTTGCGCGCGGGCAAGCTGGGCCGCATCTGGGGCATCAGCGGCACCGTCTGGCAGAACTGGGGCCCCGCCCAGGTCGGCCAGTGGCGCCAGGTCCCCGAGATCAGCGGCGGCGGCTTCATGTTCGACACGGGCGCGCACATGCTCAACACGGTCGCGGATCTGGCCGGCGAGGACTTCGTCGAGGTGGCCGCGTGGCTGGACAACAACGGCCGGCCCGTGGATACGCGCGCGACCATCATGGCGAAGCTGGCCTCCGGCGCGCTGGTCACGATCCACGGCTGCGGCGAGGCGATCCCCTCTTGCGCGTCCGACATCCGCATCTTCTGCGACAAGGCCATCGTCGAGACCGGCATCTGGGGCGAACGGCTGTCGATCCAGCGCCACGGCGCAAAGCGCGGCTACAAGGTGGCCGTGCCGGAGTCGCTCGGCGTGTGGGATCAGTTCCTCGCGGTGCGCGCCGGCGCGCTGGCCAACCCCTGCCCGCCGGAGGTGGGCCTGCGCATGGCGAAGCTGTGGGACGCGATCAAGGCGTCGTCCGCCCAGGGCGGCGCCGCGGTGCGGCCCACGTGATCCCCGAGCCGGGAGGGCGCACGGAGCGCGGCGCGCTCTCCCGGCCCCGCGCCTTTCGTTTGCTTTCGTTTGATTATTGAACGAAGGCGGTTCGTGTTCGTTTCTTGACACTTCCCCGCTTTGCGCTTAGAATGACCCTTCGATGACCCGCTGAACGATGCGCATGATGACGACACAAAAACTTACCGGTCACTCCGACCTCCGGCCTGCCAGGCTCTACGATGGCTACATCTTCGACCTCGATGGCACGACATACCTGGGCGACAGGCTGCTGCCGACCGCGGGCGAGACCATCAGGCGTCTTCGCGACCTGGGCAAGCGCACCGTCTTTCTCTCCAACAACCCGACGCACACGCGCGCGGAATACGCGGCCCGGCTGACCCGCCTGGGCCTGCCCACGACCATCGATGAGATCATCCATTCGTCGCTCGTCATGGTCAACTTCTTGCAGCGGCGGATGCCCGGCGCGCGGCTCTTCGTCGCCGGCGAGGAGCCGCTCAAGGCGGAGCTGACCGCGGCGGGCTTCACGCTGAGCGAGGAGCCGGGCCGGATCGACGCGGTCATCGCCAGCTTCGACCGCACCTTCACCTATCACAAGCTGCAAGTCGCGTTCGACGCGATCCGCGCGGGCGCCCGCTTCTTCGCCACCAACGGCGACCGCTACTGCCCGGTGCCCGGCGGCGGCCAGCCCGACGCGGCCTCCATCATCGCGGCCTTCGAGGCCTGCACGGCCACCCAGGTCGAGGCGGTCGTCGGCAAGCCCTCGCGCTACACCATCGAGGCCATCCTGGATCTGCTGCGCCTGCCCGCGGAGCGCTGCGTGATGACCGGCGACCGCCTGGAGACCGACATCGCGATGGCCGTGAACGCGGGCATGGCCGGCGCGCTGGTGTTGACCGGCGCAACCAGCGCCGAGATGCTGGCCGCATCGTCCGTCCGCCCGACCTACGTCCTGCCGCAGTTGGGGGATCTGCTGTCCAACGTGACCGATATTGCGACGCCCGTTGCCCCGCCCGCAAAGAGCGGTGAGAACACCATATGATGGGAGCTGATCATGTCTACATTTGACGCCGTATCCGACAAATTGACCGAATATCGCGCGGGCGAGGCGCCCGAACAGGACGACAACCGCGTCTGGCCGCTGTACGGGGCCGGGCTGGAGAACCTGGGGCAGGACGGGAAGCCGATCGCGATCCCCCTGCCGCAGGTCGGCCCGGACGAGCTGCTCGTGCGCCATGACGCCTGCGGCATCTGCTTCTCCGACATCAAGGTCATCCGCCAGGGCCAGGAACATGCGCGCATCACGCGCGACATGCGCAAGGAGCCGGTGGTCCTCGGCCACGAGGTCTCGATGACCGTCGTCGAGGTCGGCGAGAACCTGAAGGATCAATACAAGCCGGGCGACCGCTACATCATCCAGGCGGACATCTGGACGGGCGGCGTCAACCTGGCCTACGGCTACATGATCCAGGGCGGCCTCTCCGAGTACGGCCTGATCGACCAGCGCATCCTCAACGGCGACCACGGTAACTATCTCATCCCGGTCAAGCCGGAGACGGGCTATGCCGAGAGCGCGCTGACCGAGCCGTGGGCCTGCGTGACCGCGGCATACGAGCTCAAATACCGCACCGGGCTCAAGCCGGGCGGCACGGCCTGGATCGTCGGCGGGCCGGATGCGACCGACCGGGGCTACACCATCGGCGCGGGCTTCGACGCCGCCGCCCACCCCGCGCGGCTGCTGCTGACGAACGTCCCGCCGCAATTCGCCGCGTGGCTGCGCGAGCGCGCCGCGACGCTCGGCGTCGAGGTGCTGGACGTGGCCGACCCCGCGCAGCCGCCCGTCAAGCCGATCGACGACATCGTCTTCCTCGCGCCGACGCCCGAGCTGATCGAGGCGGCGAGCCCCTTCCTGGCGGATTACGGCGTCGCGGCGATCATCGCCGAGGCCCCGCTGCCGCGGCCGGTCAACATGGACGTGGGCCGCGTCCACTATAACCGCTGGGTGTACGTGGGCGGCAAGGGACCGGATGTGGCGGCCGCGTACAGCGACACGCCGGTGCGCTCGACCCTCAAGCCGGGCGGCCAGACGTGGTTCGTCGGCGCGGGCGGGCCGATCGGCCGCATGCACGTCCAGCGCGCGCTCCAGGTCGCGGAGGCGCCCGCGGTCATCGTCTGCACCGACGTGAGCGATATGCGGCTCAACGACCTGTACGAAACCTTCAACCCCGAGGCGCAGGCCCGCGGCATCGAATTCATCTGCCTGAACCCGGCGCAGCGCGAGAGCTATGTCGAGGGCATGATGCGCTTCAAGGACGGCGGCTTCGACGACATCATCGTGCTGGCCCCGGTCGCGCCGGTCATCGCGGATGCGGCGACCTGGCTCGCGGCGGGCGGCGTGATGAACGTCTTCGCCGGCGTCGGCCGCGGGACGATGGTCGCCATCGACCTGGCCACGATCTATCTGCGCGATGCGCGCATCATCGGCCACACCGCATCGAGCATCGAGGATCTGCGCTTCATGCTCTTCCAGGCGGAGAGCGGCACGCTCTCGCCGAACCGCTCGGTCGCGGCCATCGGCTCGCTCGAGGCGGTCAAGGACGGCATGCAGTCGGTCATCGACACGGTCTACCCCGGCAAGGTGGTCATCTACCCGCACATCAAGGAGATGCCGCTGACCGCGGTGCCCGACCTGGAGCAGACGCTGCCGACCGTGTACGCAAAGCTCAAGGACGGCCGCGAATGGACCAACGAGGCCGAGGCGGAATTTCTCAAGGTCATGCTTAAATAGAACGCTGGAATAGAACGCTGATACACGCTGATGATCATGATTTCCGCGGCTTCCTTTGATAGCTTTGCAAAAGAAAGATCAGCGTCAATCATGACCATCAGGGCCAGCCGAAGGTTGGCACGTCATCAGCGTTCTATCCTCTCCCGGAGGTACACATGAGCGAGTTTGAGGGCAAGGTTGCGCTGGTCACCGGCGGCGCGCAGGGGCTGGGGCAGGCCATCTGCCAGCGGCTGGCGCGCGAGGGCTGCGACGTGGTCGTGACCGACATCAAGATCGAGCAGGCGCAGGCCACCGCGGAGCAGATCGCCCAGGAGACGGGGCGGCGGGCGCTGGCCGTGCGCATGGATGTCGCGGATGAGGCGTCGGTGCAGGCCGGCTTCGACCAGCTCATGGCCACGTTCGGCCGGCTGGACATCCTCGTATCCAACGCGGGCATCCTGATCGCGGAGGAGGTGGCCGAGTCGGACGCCAACAAGTGGCGGGCCGTGATGAACGTCAACCTGTTCGGCTATTATCTGACCGCGCGCGCGGCCACGCGCATCATGAAGCCGGCCGGCCGCGGGGTCATCATCCAGATCAACTCGAAATCGGGCAAGAAGGGCAGCTTCAAGAACTCGGCCTATGCCGCATCGAAGTTCGGCGGCATCGGGTTCACGCAGAGCCTCGCGCTGGAGCTGGCCGAGTACGGCGTGCGGGTCAACGCGGTCTGTCCCGGCAACCTGCTCGAAGGCACGCTCTGGCAGCAGTCGCTGTTCGACCAGTATGCGCGCAACCAGGGGCTGACGGTCGAGCAGGTGCGCCAGAAGTACATCGACCAGGTGCCGATGAAGCGCGGCTGCACGTATGACGACGTCTGCAACGTGGTCGTCTTCCTCGCGTCCGACCAGTCGAGCTACATGACCGGCCAGGCCATCAACGTGACCGGTGGCCAGGAGATGCGATAACCGCATAGGACGCTGATCGCGCTGAGCCCTGATCTTATAGCCCGAAACGGGCGGCTGAAACCGCTACTATCAGCGCGATCAGCGTCCTAGCCCTCGCTCCCCACCACGATGTTCATCCACCGCTGCGACCTGAAGCGGTATAGCCCCAGCAGGAACTTCACCGTCTCATCGCCCAGGATCACCGCCGGATACACCAGATAGACCGGCAGGTGGAGCACGAACGCGGCCAGCATGGCGAGCGGGATGCCCAGGAGCCACATCGGGCCGGCGTCTACCAGCAGGCCGAAGCGCGTGTCGCCGCCGCTGCGCAGGATGCCGATGATGATGACCATGTTGGCGGCCCTGATCCACAGCACGGCCGCCATCACGGTCATCACCCGCCGCGCATAGTCTGCGGACTCGGCCGAGATGTTGTATGCATCGAGGATCACCCGCGACACGGCGAAGATCGCCAGGCCCATCGCCAGCGCGCCCACCATCGCCAGCGCGAGAAACTTGCGCGCATAATCGCGCGCGGTGTCCGTGTCCTGCGCGCCCAGCGCGTTCCCCACGATGATGGCGCACGCATTGCCCATGCCCATGAACGGCACGATCGCGACCCCCTCGATCGTGCTGGCGATGTTGAACGCGGCGACCGAGTCCACGCCGATGCGCGCATAGATGGCCGTGTAGATGCTGACGCCCACCGACCAGACGACCTCGGTCAAGATGACCGGCAGCGTCGTCGCGGCGAAGCGCGCCAGGAAGGCGTGGCTGTAGCCGCTCAGGTCGGCAAGGCGCAGCGCGGGCGGCAACTGCCAGCGGTACACCAGCGTCAGCAGCACGGCGCATTCGAGGATGCGGGCGACCAGCGTCGCGATCGCCGCGCCGAGGATGCCGAGCGCGGGCAGGCCGAAATAGCCGAAGATGAGCACATATGCCAGCGCGGTCTTCAGGGTCAGCGCGGCGATGCTCACGATCATCGGAAGCCTGACCTGCCGGATCGTGCGCAGCGTCATGGCAAAGAGCACCGTCAGCGAGTTGATCACGTAGCTCAGCGCCACGATGCGCAGGAACGGTGCGCCGAGCGCAATCACGGTCGGGTCGGAGGTGTACAGGCGCAGGACGCGCTCCGGGATCGCCAGGCCCACCGCGGTGAACAACAGGCTGCCGGCCAGCGCCGCGCCAAGCCCCAGCCCGAACGTCCGGCGCAGGCTCGGGATGTCGCCCTTGCCCCAGAACTGGGCGGTGAAGATGCCCGCGCCGCTGGCGATGCCGAACAGGAACAACTGGAGCAGGAAGGTGAACTGGTTCGCCAGCGCGACCGAGGCCACGCTCGTCTCGCCCAACTGGCCGATCAGCAGCACGTCCACCGCGTTGAGCGCGTTGAGCACCAGCGACTGCGCGGCGATCGGCAGCGCCACCTTGAGCATGACTGCGTAGAACTCGCGATCCCCGAACAACTCTTTGAGCGACATCCTCACCTCGATGGCATAGTATCACATGCATCGGTCAGCCGGACAACTTTACATTTCGCCGATTCGCGCTACGATTCACGTCGTAACCGACGAAACTACTGCCTGGAAGGATCCTATGCCCATCACGTCCGACGCATTTCGCAGCGCGCTGCGCCACTTCCCTGCCGGCGTCACCATCGTCACGATCAAGGCCGGCGCGGAACAGCACGGCCTGACGGTCTCGGCCTTCACCTCGGTGTCGCCCGAGCCGCCGCTCATCATGGTCTGCATCGATCGGCGTCACAGCGCGCACGCCCTGCTGGAACGGCCGGGCGCGACCTTTGCGGTCAACATCCTGCGCGCAGACCAGCGCGCGCTCTCAGATCGCTTCGCCTATGTCAAGGACGAGGACCGCTTCGCGGTCGGCGACTGGCGGACCGCGGCCACGGGCGCGCCGATACTGGCCGACGCCCTGGCCTGGCTGGACTGCACCATCTACACCCGGCAGAGCGCGGGCACGCACACCCTCTACATCGGCGAGGTCCAAGCGAGCCACGTCCCCGAGCCCGATGTCGCGCCGCTGATATACTGGAACCGTGACTACCGCGCCCTGAAGCTGGACTGCGCCGACGAAGGGTGACGCCTCGGACGTCACGCGGCCGGATGGCGGCCCGCAGTTGCCTGTGCAGGATATCACAGCTATAATGCGGCGGCGGCCGGAGGCTGTTTAAGAAAACCGTTCGGGCGGCTGAAACCGCTGCCACATTTGCCAAGAATCTATCCGAAAATTGCTCTGGCCGGTCTCCGACCGAGCCAGGGGCACGGTCAGAGACCGGCCCCAGCGGGTTTTCGGATAGGCATCTTAGTCTGCGAAGGCAGACTTGGCAACGGTGGCCGTGACTTCAGTCGCCGGGGAACTTTTTAAACAGTCTTCCAGGCGCGCAACCCCTGCCGAAGGAGCAAGAGCGCGATGCTCAAGACGAGCAAGATCCTGGGCCTGATCCTGCTGCTGGCCCTGCTGGCCGCGTGCAGCCGGCCCTATCGGTTCTATGGCACGCTGTATGACCGGCCGGGGCCGGCCGGCGAGATCAGCGGCACAAACTGGGATGACACGCCGTTCCGGCTGAGCGACCTGCGGGGCAAGGTCGCGCTGGTCTTCTTCGGCTACACCTTCTGCCCCGACGTCTGCCCGACGACGCTGGCCGAGATGCGCGTGCTGATGCAGGAGCTGGGCAACAGGGCCGGCGATGTCGCGGTCGTCTTCGTCAGCGTGGACCCCGAGCGCGACACGCCGGCGCGGCTGGCCGAGTATGTCCCGGCGTTCGACCGCGCATTCTACGGCGTGCACGTCCCGCTCGATGCGCTGGCGTCGGTCAAGACGGCCTACGGCGTGATCGCGGAGAAGAACTATTATGACAAGGAGGACAGCGCGGCCGGCTACTCGGTCGACCACACCGCGCGCGTCTACCTGATCGATCCGGCAGGCAACCTGCGCCTGTCGTTCAGCTATGCCACCCCGGTCGAGGACATCCGCTCAGACATCGAGCACATCTTGCGGGAATGATCGCCCAGAGGAGAAAAGCCCCATGCACCGGCCAGCCGTGCGCCACACCGCCCCGATCCCTGTTGCAGCCCTGCTCATCGTCGCGGCCCTGCTTGCGGCCGCGTGCGTCCCGCCCCCCGCGGGCGGCATCGTCATCGCCGATCCCTACAGCCGCGCCGCGCCGCAGGCGGGCGGCAACGGCGGCGCATTCATGACCATCACGAACAACAGCGGC
>MWBF01000081.1 GCA_002068935.1 Chloroflexi bacterium ADurb.Bin325 | reverse complement strand
CCCCATCCCCTGGCCCCTTCCCCCGTCGGAACGGGGGAAGGGGAAGCGACTCCCTCCCCTGCGCAGCGGGGGAGGGCCGGGGTGGGGGCCCGCCCCGGCTGCCGCCTTACCGCCGCTTGTCCTCGCGCACGAACAGCGACAGCACGAGGCTGACCAGGCTGACGATGATGCCGCCGATGAGCGCGGTCTGCCAGCCGTCCACCGCGAAGTCCAGCCCCAGCCAGCCCGACAGCCCGCTCAGGATCAGCAGCATCCCCGCGTTGAGCAGCAGCGTGAACAGGCTCAGCGTCAGGACCTGCAGCGGGCAGGTCACGAACGCCAGAATGGGCCGGATCACGGCGTTGAGGACGCCGAACAGCGCCGCGACCAGCAACAGGTTGACGACATCGCGGCCGTATGAGATGCCCGGCAGCAGCCAGGCGGCCGCGGCCAGGGCCGCAGCATTGATGATGAGCCGTATGATAAGTTTCATGCGCCCCCTTACTCGATGAACACCTCGACCCGCTCATCGTCCTTGTCGTCGTCCACCTCGATGATACGGCCCTGCATCCCCTGCCTGAGCGCGCTCTCGATGGCGCCCATGTCCATGTCGGCCATCTCCGGCGCAAACCGCGCGCCCATCTTCAGCCCCACGTCCACCAGGCCGGTGGGGATGGTGACGTTCAGCTTGACGCGGCCAGAGGCGCGGTCGGTGACTCGGACGCGCAGCCAGCGCGGCTTGCTCGCCGGCGTCCCCTGATCGCCGGTCTCGCGCAGCGCCTCCAGGAGTTTTGCGCCCTCCTCGGCGGTGATCTGCCGGTCGCCCACCATCTTCAGGATGCGCATGCGTTCTTCGCCTGTTGCCATCTTCCTGCTCCTACAACCTACAGTCTCATATCGCTCACGGTCACCGCGCGGCGCATGGTGATGAGGTCGCGCTGGATCCGAAAGCCGGCCGCCTCCAGCGCGGCCACGCCCTCCGCGTGGTCGCCGCTGTGCTCGACCACGACGGGCCGGAAGCCGCCGCGGCCGAGCGCGGCCAGCCCGCGCGCCACGAGCGCCGCCTCCAGGCTGCCGCGCGCCGCGGGGCGGACCGCAAACCGCAGGGCGTCGCTGTTCTCCAGATGATTGGCCCGCGTCTCCACCGCGCCCATCAACATATTGTCCTGCCAGGCGGCCCAGCGCTCGACGTGGTAGAGGCCCGTCAGACGGCCCAGCGTCTCGCCGGCCCACCGCCGGAGGGTCATGTCGTAGTCCGCCGGATTCAGCGGCTCGGCCCACTACTACGAGGAGATGACGATGAAGGAGATCGGGGCGACGCTGAACCTCAGCGAGAGCCGGGTGAGCCAGATGCACTCGAGCATCGTGCAGCGGCTCCAGGCGGATCGCCGGGTCGGGCTGCCGCGTCGCCGGCGCGAACAGCCGCCAGACGCCGTCGCGGCAGACATCCGTGAACCCCAGGCTGGCGTACAGCCCGCGCGCCACCGGGTTGTCGGCCCGCACCTGCAACAGCGCCCAGTTGCCCCCGCGCTCGGCAATGTCGCGCAGGCTGGCCTGCATGAGCGCGCGGGCGATGCCCTGGCCGCGGTGTTCGGCCGCGACGGCGACGTTGCTGATGCGCCAGCGCGCGCCCGCCGCGTCCAGGCTTTGCAGCGTGACGTTGCCCACGACCCGGCCCTGCTTGACCCACACATAGCCGGCCAGCGCCTCGTTGAAGAGCGCCAGGCTGAGCATGCCGCCCAGGAGCGGAGCGAAGACGCCGGCGAGGTGCATGTCGCGCAGCGCGCCGCGCCCACGCGCATCGAGCTCGTTGGCGAATACCTCCGCCACCAGGTCCGCCACCTGGCGCATATGCCGGCCCGGGTCGAACGCGGCCAATCCGTCGCTCGGCTCGGCCCGCAGCATCACCAGAGATGTCATCTGTCTCGTCCTGCCACGATCCGGTCGGTGTCGGGCGACCCCCTGTTAGTTGCGCGGGTCGCCTCAGCAGGGCACAGTGTAGTGCCAGGCTGCGGGCAAGTCAAGCACATGCAAGGGGTCCGAATGCAGCGGGTAGGGGCGTCCTTCGACTGGCTTTGCGCCCACATCTGTTTGTAGTGGGCACTTCAACGCCCCGCGGCTATTTCTCCAGCGCGCGCAGCAGCAGCTCGGCCTCCTCCGCCGAGATCTTGCCCTCCTGCACCATCTGCAAGATGGTGAGCTGCTCCTGGGCCGTCGCGCGGGCCGGCCCGGCCGCCTTCGGCCGTGCGGGCGGCGGCGGCGGAGCCGGCGGGGTCGGCCGCGTCCCGCGCGGGCCGCGCGGCCGAAGGCCCCAGTTGACCTCGCCGGATTCGATGTTGATGCCCGCGGCGGCCAGCGACGCGCTGACCTGCTGGCGGATGCGGTCGCCCAGGTTGTGCAGGTCTGCCAGCGGGTCGCCCTCGGCCGCGCCGTGGCCCTGCCAGCCCTTGCCCGATGCGCCGTCCTGCGTGATGCGTATGTCGCCCCGGCCGATCAGGTGAATCTGGCTCGCGCCCTCGCCGGTCGTGGCGGAGAAGGTCGGCGTGCCGTCGGCCATCGGCGTCAGCGGCACGTCCGAGCGGATGCGGCCCGAGGCGCGCACCGTCAGGCGCACATCGGCGTTGGCGGGCAGCATGAGCTGGATGTTGCCGTTGGTCGAGAGGGTATACGATGCGCCGGCGCCGAACGGCCCCTCCAGGACGGCGTCGCCGTCGAGCTCCGGCGCATCCAGCCCGCCCGCGATATCGGTCGCGCGCAGGTTGCCGTGCAGCCGGCCGATGTGCACCGCGCCGCCCACCGCGGCCAGCCGCGCATCGCTGAACGCCTGCCCGATCTCCACCGAGCCGGACAGCGCCTCCAACCACAGGTTGCCGTGGACGCTGTTCAGGCGGGCTGCGGCCCCCTCTGAGACGCGCAGGTCGCCCCCGACCGTCTCGGCGACCAGGTGGCCGCCGCAGAAGCGCAGGTCGCCGCTGCAACTGCCCATGACGTGCAGTTCGGCCACGTCGTCGGCGCGGATATCGCCCGCCGCGCGCTGCACCAGCACCTGGCCGGCAAGCTGCTCCAGCCGGAGGTCGCCGCGGACCTCCTCCAGGTGCACCTCGCTGTCGAGCCGCTGCACGCGGAGGTCGCCCAGGGCGGCCCTGGCCGCGATGTGCAGGGTTTCGGGCACGACGGCGCGCTCGACCGCCCCGGCCGTGAAGCGCACCACATCGCCGTCCCGCACGAAATCGGGCGCGTGCGGGCCCTGGCGCTGGCAGATAATTTCGATGTGGGCGGCGTCGGGCCGGCCGCGCAAGAGGGCGTCCGGGGCCAGCGACTCGATGATCAACTGCACGACGCCCGCGGCTGGATAAGTCAATGTTTCGCTCATCCGGGGTTCCTGCCTTTCAGGCCGCCTGCTCGCGGCCCTGGAGCGCCTGGATCTGCTGGATGGCCTCCGCCGGGCTGAGCTTACCGGCGGCAAGGTCGTCCAGGATCGCCTGGCGCTGTTCGGCGACGCGCTGTTTCTCTTCGGCGGGCGGCGCGGCCAGGACCTCGTAGCCCATCGCGCGGATGATCTCGTCGAGGCGGGCGCGGACGGTGGGGTAGGAGAGCTTGAGCTCCTGCGCGATCCAGTTGAGCTTGCCGTCGCAGCGGACGAACAGCTCCACGAACCGCCCCTCGATGGCCGTGTCGCACGCGGGGCAGGCCAGCCGGGTCACCGTCAGGCTCTCCCCGCACACCGGGCAATGACTGGGAGTGAGATGCATATGAGCTCCTTTCACGCGAGACCGCCTGCTATGATAGCACCATATTGACTTTCTGTCAATGGGCTTGAATTATCTAAATTATTGGGTTGAATAAATTGATGTGACTCGAAGGAGGAAATGACAAAAAAATCCCGCATCGTTTTATCGATGCGGGATCATTCGGAAGGCTTGCTTAGCCGGGGGGGCACGGTCAGAGACCGGCCCCGGCGCGCCGGTTATTCGGACGGGCTTGCTTACATCTGACGGTATTCGCCCTCGACGACATCCTCGCCGCCGTCGCCGGAGGGGCCATCAGGCCCGCCATCGGGCGGGGTCTGCGGCCCGGCCTGCTGGTGCATCCGCGCGCCCACCTGCTGCCACGCCTCCATCAGCGCATCGGTCGCCTTCTCCAACTCGTCCACGCTGGCGTTGCGATCCAGATCCGCCTTCAGCGCGTCCATGCGCTCCTGCAACAGCGTCCTGTCCGCATCGGCCAGCTTATCAGTGTTGTCCTGGACGAACTTTTGCACCTGATAGTGGGCGGTGTCGGCCCGGTTGCGCATCTCGATCTCGGCCTTGCGCTGCCGGTCCTCGTCCGCATGCCGTTCCGCATCCTTGACCATCTGCTCGACCTGATCCTTCGCCAGACCGCTCGACGCCGTGATCTTGATGCTCTGCTCGCGGCCGGTCGCCTTGTCCTTGGCGCTCACGTGCAGGATGCCGTCCGCATCGATGTCGAAGGTCACCTCGATCTGCGGGATGCCGCGCGGCGCGGGCGGAATGCCCTGCAGCCGGAAGTTACCGAGCAGCTTGTTGTCGCGCGCCATGGGCCGTTCGCCCTGCACGATGACGATCTCGACCTCGGTCTGCATGTCCGCGGCGGTGGAGAAGACCTGCGTCTTCTTCGTCGGGATCGTCGTGTTGCGCTCGATCATCGCGGTCGCGATGCCGCCCAGCGTCTCGATCGACAGGCTCAGGGGGGTCACGTCCAGCAGGAGGATGTCCTTCACCTCGCCGCCCAGCACGCCCGCCTGGATCGCCGCGCCGATGGCGACGACCTCGTCCGGGTTGACGCCCTTGTGCGGCTCGCGGCCGAAGAAGCGACGCACCGCCTCCTGCACCGCGGGCATGCGCGTCATGCCGCCGACCAGCACCACCTCCGCGATGTCCTCCTTCTTCAGCTTCGCATCGGTCAGCGCCTGGCGGCACGGCTCGATCGTGCGCTCGACCAGATCCGCCGTAAGCTGTTCGAGCTTGGCGCGCGTGATGTTCATCTGCAAGTGCTTGGGCCCCGAGGCGTCCGCGGTGATGAAGGGCAGGTTGACCTCCGTCTGCATCACGGTGGACAGCTCGATCTTGGCCTTCTCAGCGGCCTCCTTGAGCCGTTGCAGCGCCATGCGATCCCCGCGCAGGTCGATGCCGCTCTCGCGCTTGAACTCGTCGGCGATCCAGTTGATGATGCGCTGGTCGAAGTCGTCGCCGCCGAGGAAGGTGTCGCCGTTCGTGCTGAGCACCTGGAACACGCCCTCGCCCACGTCGAGGATGGAGATGTCGAACGTGCCGCCGCCCAGGTCGTAGACTGCGATGCGCTGATCGACCTTCTTGTCGAGGCCGTAGGCCAGCGCGCTGGCGGTCGGCTCGTTGATGATGCGCAGCACCTCGAGCCCCGCGATCCGGCCGGCGTCCTTCGTCGCCTGGCGCTGGCTGTCGTTGAAATAGGCGGGGACGGTGATGACGGCCTGCGTCACGGTGTCGCCCAGGTACGCCTCGGCGTCGGCCTTGATCTTCTGCAGGATCATGGCCGAGATCTCGGGCGAGCTATAGTCACGGCCGCCCATGGAAACCCAGGCGTCGCCGTTGGAGTGTTCGATGATCTTGTAAGGCAGCACCTTGCGCGCCTTCACGACTTCCGGGTCGGTGAACCGGCGGCCCATCAGTCGCTTGACGGAGAAGATGGTGTTGTCCGGGTTGGTGATGGCCTGACGCCGCGCCACCTGGCCGACCATCCGCTCGTTATTCTTGGGGTTGACGGCCACCACCGAGGGGAACAGGCGCGAGCCCTCCGCGCTCGGGATGACGACCGGCTCGCCGCCTTCCATGACCGCGACCGCCGAGTTGGTGGTGCCGAGGTCGATTCCAACGATCTTGCTCATTCGTACGCATCTCCTTCGCTATAAGCTAGCGATAGCTGACTGATCAGGCCGGCCCTTTGGCCACCCGTACCATGCTCGGCCGCAGCACCTTGTCTCCCAGACGGTAACCGCGCGCCACCTCCGCGATCACCTGGCCCTCATGGAAGCCGTCCGCCTCCTCGTGGGTCACGGCATAATGTACCGTCGGGTCGAAGAGCTCGCCCTCGGCCGGGATCGGCCTGACCCCCTCGCTCTCCAGAAGGCCCTGGAGCTTGCGCTGGATGAGCCGGAAGCCGGCGAGCCAGTCGGCGTCGGCCTGGCCTTCGGGCGCGGCCGAGAAGGCGCGCTCTATGTCGTCCATGATGGGCAACAGCTTCTCGATCACGCGGGACGCGGCCGCCGCGCGGAACTCCTCCTGTTCGCGCGCCATCCGCTTTCGGGCGTTGCTCAGCTCCGCGGTCGCGCGGCGCCACTGGTCGAGATACTGTTCGGCCTGCCTCTGGGCCTCCGTCAGTTGCTCCTGCAGCGTCCCCGCGGCCGCCCCGCCGTCATCGTTTGCGCCCCGCTGGGCGGCGTCGTTTGCCTGCTGTTCTGTTTCGCTCATTGTCTGTTCCACTCCTACTGGCCATCCGCCGCATCATCAGTATCATGCCAATCGCTGACCAGGTCGCTCATCAACTGCGAGACGTAGCGTACCGCGCCGATGGTGCGATCATAGGTCATGCGCAGGGGGCCGACGACGCCGAGCAGCCCGCTGGCGCCCCCCTCCACGCCGTAGCGCGAGAGCACCAGCGTCAGATCGGCGAACTCCTGCCAGCGCCCTTCGCCGCCGATGAGCACCTGCACGCCGCCCACCTCCACCGGCGCGGCCGTCGAGACGATGCTGGAGAGCGACGGGCCTTCGAACGTCTGGACGATGCCGCGCACCTGCTGGCTCTCCGCAAACTCCGGCTCGCCCAGCATGTGCAGCAGGCCGTCACGATAGACGAAGTCCTCCCCCTGGCGGTCGACCGCCTGGATGACCTGCCCGATGATGTGCGAGATCTGGCGGCCCAGGGCCGGCAGGTCGTTGCTGCGCGCCGAAATCTGGCCGGCCGTCAGCCCCTTGTAATGATCGTTCAGCTCGTTCGACAGCCGGCTCAGCGCCTCCTGCTCGACCGGCTCGTCCAGGGTGAGCATCTGCTGCTTGACCGCGCCGCCCATCAGCACCAGCACCAGCAACACCAGCGTATCGCGCAGGCTGATGAGCTCGACGTGCTTGAACTTGCTCTCGCGGGCGCGCGGCGGGGTCGCCAGCGCGGCCTTGCGCGTCGTATGCGCCAGGACCGCGACGGCCAGCCGCACCCACTGATCCAGCTCCAGCCGCGCCTGGTGGAACTGGTGGCGGATCATCAATTGTTCGGGCAGGGGCAGCTCGGTCTCGCCCAGCAGGTGCTCCACGAAATAGCGGTAGCCCTGGTCGGTGGGCACGCGGCCCGCGGACGTATGCGGGTGCGTCAGATAGCCCATCTCCTCGAGCGCGGCCATCTCGTTGCGGATGGTCGCGGGGCTGATGTCCAGCCCGTAGCTCGTCACGAAGGACTTGGAGCCGACCGGTTGGCCGCGTTCGATATAGGAGCGGATCACCAGGCCCAGGACGGCCTGGCGGCGCGTCGTCATCTCCGACACAGATGCACCACCTGGTTAGCACTCTCATGCCGAGAGTGCTAAAATTATGGGCCAAATAATAGCATGAAGGGCCGCGCGTGTCAAAAACCGCCCTTATCGCGGTCTCAGCGAGGGGTTCGCGGTGCGCGCCTTGGCGCCTTATCGGGCGCGAATGGCGCTAAAGCGCCTACTACGAACGGCTCTGGCCGATCTCCTGCCGAGCCAGGGGGCGGGGGAAGGGGAGCAAGCCTCCCTCCCCTGCGCAGCGGGGGAGGGCCGGGGTGGGGGCCTGAACGCACCCAGGGGGCACGGTCAGACCGGCCCCAGCGCGCCTGGCGCGGATGGCGCTAAAGCGCCTACTACAAGCCAGTTTCGTTCGTAGTGGGCGCTTCAGCGCCTGTATACGTCTAATATGCGGCGCGGTCGAGCAGCATGCGGAAGGCGGTGCGGAGGATGATCTTGAAGTCGAGCCAGAGCGACCAGTTCTCGATGTACCAGAGGTCGTACTTGGTGCGCTCGGCGATGGAGGTGTCCCCGCGCAGGCCGTTGATCTGCGCCCAGCCGGTGATGCCGGCCTTCTCGCGGTGCCGATCCATATAGCGGGGGATGCTCTGGCGGAACTGCTCCACGTAGGCCGGCTGTTCGGGCCGCGGCCCCACGAGGCTCATGTCGCCCATCAGGACGTTGATGAACTGGGGCAGCTCGTCCACGGAGGTCTTGCGGATGAAGCCGCCGATGCGCGTGCGCCGCGGGTCGTTCTTGGTCGTCCAGCCGGGGCCCCCGGCCTCGGCGTCCTGGCGCATCGAGCGAAACTTGAGCATCTTGAACGGCTTGGCGTCCAGGCCCATGCGCTCCTGCACGAAGAACACGGGGCCGGGCGAGTCCAGCTTGATGGCGAGCGCGGTGAGCATCATCAGGGGCGACGTCAGCAGCAGGAAGATGCTGCTCAGGATGACGTCCACCCCGCGTTTGAGGGTCAGCTTCCAGCCGCGCAGCGCGACATCGCGGATGGTCAGCAGGGGCAGGCCGCCCAGATCGCTGATGGTCACTTCCGACGCCATGATCTGGAACACATCCGGGAAGACGCGGATGCTGACCTTCTCGCGCTCGGCCTGCGAGATGATGCCGACCAGCTCCTCGTGCGTGGCCTCGGGCAGGCCGATGATGACCTCGCCGATCTCGTGCTCCTCGATGATGCGGGGCAGATCCTCGATGGCGCCGAGGACGGGCAGATCCATGACCCGCTGTGCGCCGGAGTTGGAGTCCACAAAGCCGATCACCGCATAGCCGAGGTTCGGCGTGTGCTGAACCTTCTGGAGGATCATGCGGCCGACCTCGCCGGTGCCGACGATCAGCACGCGCTCCGCGCCGACGTTGCGCCGCTGGAGCGCGCGCTGGATGCGGCTGTGGATGACGCGGCCCAGGCTGATCGTCAGCATCGACGCGGCCCAGGCGAGCACGACCATCGACCGCTGATACTCCAACTGGTCACGCAGCGCAAAGGCGATGAAGGCCACCGTGATCAGGGTGGCGACGGTCAGCGCGCCGAAGATGCGGTACACCTCGTCGATGAGCAGGGCCGCGTGGCGGCGGTGATAGAACTTATCGGAGAAGAAGACGGCCAGCAACGCGATGGTCTGGATGCCGGCCAGCAGCGTATAATCGCCGAAGGGCCCGATCGGCGTCTCGCTCGTCAGGCGGCGGATGAGATAGGCGATGAAGAACGCCAGGAAGCTCATGGCCGCATCCACGAGCACCAGGCTGAGGGTGAATGCCAAACGCGGACCGCGCATCCCTGTCACCCCTGTGTACGAGTCACGGCACGGTACTGCCCGCGCAAGCGCCGCACGAGCAGATCCAGGCCCCCGAAGAAGCGCACCCCTCCGCGGATGAGCCAATCGAGGTAGAACGGCGTCGTTGCCTGGTAGTGCTTCTCATAGAAGATGGTGAGCGCCCTGTAGAACGCCACGCGCGCCCGGTAGGAGTGTCGGCTGGCAGCCTCCTTGATGTGCAGCACCGTGACTTGTGGATTATACCACACCTCCCAGCCGCAATCCGTGATGCGCTTGGCCCAGTCCAGATCCTCGCCGTACATGAAGAACGTCTCGTCCAGCAGGCCCGCCTGCTCGATGGCCTCGCGGCGCACGAGCATGAACGCGCCGACCACCGCATCCACGCGCGTGACCGCGTCCGGGTCCAGGAAGCTCAGGTTGTAGCGCGCAAAGCGGCGACTCCTGGGGAAGAGGCGATCCAGCCCCAGCAGATGCCAGAGCGAGGTCTCCGGCGTGGGGAACGAGCGGCGGCAGGCCTTGTCGAGCGACCCGTCCAGGCGCACCAGCTTGGGTCCGCTGACGCCGGCCCGCGGGTGGGCGTCCATGAACGCGCACATCTCGGCCAGCGCCGTGGCCGGCAGCACCGTGTCCGGGTTGAGCAGCAGCGCGTAGCGCGGCAGCCGCGCGGCGGGAGCATCCTGAGCGGCGAAGCCGAAGTCGCGCAGCCCCTGGTTGTTGGCCGCGGGATAGCCGACGTTCTCCGCATTTGCGATCAGGTGTACGCGAGGAAATTCGGCGCGGACCATCGCCACACTGTCATCGGGCGACGCGTTATCGACGACGCAGACTGCCAGATCCAGGTTGCCGGTGCTGGCAAACACGGAGTTCAGGCAATCGCGCAGCAGCCCGGAGGTGTTGTAATTGACGATGATGACGGCCAGGTCCACAGGGGCGGTTAGTTGAGTGCTCATAGACCTTCCCGACCATTATAGCATGCGCCGCAGAAAAGGGTCAATTGCTATGTTATGCCGTTCATGCTAGAATGACGCCAGGCAACTCGTGACGACGCATTATCCTGAGGGAGCGTTTCGGAAAGGACACCTGAGATGAGGAATAAGGCACGGTTGGGTGGCCTTTGCACGCTTTGGCTGCTGGCGGCGCTCATTGCCGGCGCGTTGGCCCCGCTGCCCGGCCCCGCAGGGCGGGCCTACGCGCTGACCTGTTCCGAGTTGCTCGCGGACGGCGGGTTCGAGGCCGGCGGCGTCTGGCAGCTCGGCCCCACCCCCGTCATGCCCCAATACGTCACCTACGCCAGCCATTCCGGCAGCCGTTCGCTCGTCCTGGGCATCACCAGCGGCGCCAACGTCGAGAGCTTCTCCTCCGCGCGCCAGACCGTGACCCTGCCCGCGGATGCGACGCAGATCACGCTCTCGTTCTGGGCGTATGCGATGGCCGACTCGCCCGCCACGACCGACTACATGGAGGTCGTGCTGCTCAACGCGACGGGCACGACGATCCTCAACAAGCCCTGGCAGTCGCACAACGACAGCCGCCTCTGGAACCGCTACGCCTTCGACCTGACCGCGTGGCGCGGGCAGACGGTCCAGGTGTATTTCAACGTTTACAACGACGGCCTGGGCGGCCGGGCCGCGATGTTCCTCGACGACGTCTCGCTGCAATCGTGCAGCGGCTCAACCGCCACGCCCACGGCCACCGGAACCGGAACCGCGGTCGCGCCGGCGACGTCCACCGCCACGCCGACCGGCACGACCACGCCGGCGACGCCCACGGCTACGCCGACCGGCACGGCCGCGCCCGCGGGCTGCGTCGATCTGCTCCTGAACGGCGGGTTCGACGCGGGCCTTGCCAACTGGCAGCCGGTGAGCGGCAGCAGCAGCATCGTCAGCGCGCCGGATCCCGTGCACACGGGGCCGAACGCGCTCCAACTGGGCAGCCTGACGCAGAACCTCACCGAGCTCGCCAGCGTCCGCCAGCTCGTCACGATCCCGACGGGCTATACGCAGGTGACGCTGGAAGTCTGGGTCTACGAGCTGTCGCAGGATATGACCAACGCCGACTATCAGAAGATCGAGCTGCTGAACAGCTCCGGCGGGCCGTGGCTGGTGCTCTCGCAGGGCACCCTGAACAACGCGGCCTGGCGACGCCTGACCTTCGACCTGACGCCCTTCAGCGGGACCACCCTGTTCGTCAATTTCGCGGTCAACAACGACGGGGTCGCGGGCCGGACAGCCATGTATGTGGACGATGTACGGCTGCGCGCGTGCAACCCGGGGCCGGCCACGCCGACCGCAACCCCCAGCGCGACATCGGTGAGCGCCACCGCGACCCCGACCGTGACCTCTGCGCCCGGCGCGACCGCGACGCCGATCAGCACGCTCCCGCCCGGCGCCGGCTGCGTCCAGTTGATCCAGAACCCCGGCTTCGAGACCGGCGTGTACCCCTGGCTGCCGGGCAGGAACGAGCTGCCCGCGCAGATCGTGACCGCGCCCTATCCTGGCGGGACCTATGCCGTCGGGCTGGGCGCGCTGGCCGGGGCCGCAAACGTCTACAGCTACTCGTCCCTGCGCCAGTGGGTCACGATCCCTGTCTCGCACCCGCGCGTGATCGTGAGCTTCTGGGCCTACACGCGCGCCGAATCGCTGTGGGGCGCTGACCGGCAGCAGTTCGTCGTGCTGGGGGCAGGCGACGCGGTGCTGGCCGTGCCGTGGAAGGTGCTGGAGAACGAGCAGGTCTGGCGGCAGCGCGTGTTCGAGGTGTTCGGCGTGGCCGGGCAGACCATCGGCGTCTACTTCAACGTCATCAACGACGGCGCGGGCGGCCGCACCTCCATGTTCCTGGACGAGGTGTATGTCTGGGCCTGCACGCCCGGCGCGTACCCCGCCAGCCTGGCGAGCAGCACCCCGCCCGGTGTGGGCGCAGGCGCGGGCGGCGCAAGCGCAAGCTCGACCGGCGGCGTGACCGTGG
>MWBF01000080.1 GCA_002068935.1 Chloroflexi bacterium ADurb.Bin325 | reverse complement strand
CCGTGTCGGGCAGCGCCGCGCCGCGCCAGAAGACCCGCCCCAGCCAGTGGCCGCGGTGCGTCTCCACCACCGCATGACAGTCGCGGCCCGCGACAAAGCCCGGCCCCAGCGCGATGACGAGCGGCGCATCCGTGATGGCCGTGCCGGTGTTGCGCTTCGCCATGATGGCGTCCACGACGACGCCGGGCGCAAGCTCCTCGCGGCACAGGCCCGCGGGATCCACGAGGACGGGGATCTGGCGCATTGTCAGCGCACGACGCGCGGCGGCGAGATCGCCCGCGTGCACCGCGGTGATCTCCTCGACCGCGGCCGCGCCCTCCCAGACCGCCTCGCCGAAGCAGACCGCCCGCCGCACCATCAGCGGCGCGGGCAGCTCGGTCATCACGACGTCGAAGCCCGCGCGGTGCAGCCGCATCGCGACGCCGCTGGCGAGGTCGCCCGCCCCGCGCACCAGTATCACGTCGCGCCGAGGATCGTTCATTTCACCGGCCTCAGCCCCCTGGGATAGTGGCTCTTGAGCCGCCCGGCCACCCGCTTGCCCCAGCCGAGCGGGTAGCCGTCGACCGTCACGAGCGTCCAGCCGTCCTCGCCCGTGCTGGCCAGCGTCTCCCCGCGCAGATAGCGCGCCGTCTCCGGCCCGTCGGCCGGGAAGTCGGCCACGCGGCGGGCCTGCTGCGCGCGCAGGCCGAGCGCCAGCGCGTGGGACGGCTCGAAGCGCTCCTTCCTGGCCGTTCCCAGCCACCAGCCGGGATGCAGAAAGCGCAGCCCGGCCAGGTCGGGCAGGCCGGGCAGGACCGCGTACAGATATGCGCCCGCGAGCATGACCGCGTCGGCCGGCGGCCCGGCCAGCGTCTCCGCGACGAAGGCCCGGTAGGCGGCCTCGACCGCCTTCGGCAGCCGCTCCGACCGCGCGGGCCGCGGGCCGGCCTCCTGCTCTGCGTCGGCTCGACGCATCAGCCGCGCGGCGAAGTGCCCCTCGCCGGCGACATGGTGCGGCCAGAGGCGCACGGCGTGGGCCAGCCGCGCATCGCGCTCGTCTGCGGGCAGCCAATCGGGCCGACCCGGCGCGAATCCGGGCCGGCGCGGCGGCTCAGGCAGGTCGAAGTCGGGCCGCGCGGCCAGGAAGCGGGCCACCGCGCGCTCGTCCTCCTCCGGCGCAAAGGTGCAGGTGGCGTAGACCAGCCGGCCGCCCGGCCGCACGAGCCGCGCGGCGGCCGCGAGGATGTTCGCCTGGCGCACGGCGCAGCCTGCCGCCAGCTCCGGCGTCCACTCCTGCCGCGCGGCCGCGCTCTTGCGCAGCATCCCCTCGCCCGAACAGGGCGCGTCCACGAGCACCGCGTCGAACCACGCGCCGAACCGCTCGGCCAGGCGCTCAGGCGTCTCGTTGGTGACGGCCGCGTTGCGCACGCCGCAGCGCTCCAGGTTCTCGGCCAGATCCCAGGCGCGGCGGCCGTGGATTTCGTTGGCGACGAGCAGCCCCTCGCCCTGGAGCCGGGCGGCGATGTGCGTCGCCTTGCCGCCCGGCGCGGCCGCGAGATCCAGCACGCGCTCGCCGGGCCGCGGGTCGAGCAGCTCGACCGGCGCGAGCGCGGACGGCTCTTGCAGATAATACAGCCCCGCAGCGTGATACGGATGCTTGCCCGGCCGTCCGGCGGACGCAGCGTCGGCGTCCTGCACGATGAACCCCTCCGCCGACCAAGGCACGGCCGCGAGCGCAAACGGCAGCCGCGCGGCCAGCTCCGCAGCCGACGCCTTGAGCGTGTTGGCGCGCAGCCCCGTCACGGCCGGGCGGTCGTAGCTGGCCGCAAACGCCCGATACTCGGCGCTCTCCGGCCCGCCCAGCAGCGCGGCCATGCGCTCCAGGAACAGCGGCGGCAACAGATCGCGCATGGCGGCTACAGGCACATCGCGCAGCCGTCCGCGCGCGGGTCGCTGCCCGCGCAGAGGACGCCCGTGTCGGGGTCGCGGCGGATGATCTGTCCGCGGCCGAAGATCGCGCGGTCGTACCCCGTCACCCGCGAGACGGGGTGGCCCATGTCCGCGAGCCGGTCGAGCGTTGCGGCCGGGATGCCCTCCTCCAGCGCGACGCCTCCGCCCGCGACGCCGTCGACGATGCAGAAGCGCGGCCGGTCGAGCGCGGCCTGCGGGTCGAGGCCGTCGTCGGCCAGCCCGACCACGACCTGCATGTGGCCCTGCGGCTGCATGAACCCGCCCATCACGCCGAACGCGGCGTAGAGGCTGCCGTCGGCCTCGCGCGTCGCCAGCGCGGGGATGATCGTGTGGTAGGGCCGCTTGCGGGGCGCGAGCGCGTTCGGGTGATCGGCGTCCAGGCTGAAGTTGTGGCCGCGGTTCTGGAGCGTGAAGCCCCAGCCCGCGGGCACGATGCCCGTGCCGAAGCCCATGTAGTTGCTGTTGATGAACGAGCAAGCGTTGCCCGCGGCGTCAACGACGCAGAAGTAGACCGTGTCGGATCCCGCGACCGGCGCGCCGTGGCGCGGGTCGGCCGCGGCCCGTCGCGGGTCGATCAGCCTGCGACGGGCCGCGGCATAGGGCTTGGAGAGCAGCTCCGCCAGCGGCGCGGGGCTGAAGGCCGGGTCGGCCACGTACCAGCGCGCATCCGCAAAGGCCAGGCGCATCGCCTCGATGGTCAGGTGCAGGCGCTCCGCCGCGAGCGGGTCGAGCGCGGCCAGGTCGTACCCCTCGAGGATATTGAGCGCCAGCAGCGCGGCCAGCCCCTGGCCGTTGGGCGGGCACTCCCAGATGCGCAGCCCCCGGTACACGATGCTGATGGGCTGCTCCCACGTGCTCGTGTGCGCGGCCAGATCCTCGACGGTCATGCAGCCGCCCGCGGCCTGGAGGGTCGCGGCGATGGCCTCGGCGATTGGCCCCTCGTAATAGGCGCGCTTCCCGCCCTCCGCGACCGCCCGGAGGGTGCGCGCCAGGCCGGGGTTGCGGAAGATCTCGCCCGGCCGCGGCGCGCGGCCGTCCAGCGTCAGCTCCAGCCCGCCCGGCGCGGCGCGCAACTGCTGCTCAACGCCATGCTGCCAGTAGTGGGCAGTGAGCGGCGCGACGGGGAACCCCTCCTCGGCCAGCCGGATGGCGGGCGCGAGGATGCGCGCCAGCGGCAGGCGTCCGTGTCGCTCGACCAGGTCGCACCAGCCCGCGCATGCGCCGGGCACGATGACGGTGTGCGGGTGATACGGCGGCAGCCCGCGCGCATGCGCGGGGCCGAACCCCTCCGCGGCCAGCCGGTCGAGCGTCAGGGCCGCGGGCGCGCGGCCCGACCCGTTGAGCGCGCTGATGCGGCCGGTCTGCGCATCGTAGAAGAGCGCAAAGCAGTCGCCGCCGATGCCGGTGGAGGTCGGCTCGGTGACGTTGAGCGCGGCCGCGGTCGCGACGGCCGCGTCCGCCGCGTTGCCGCCCGCGGCCAGCGTCTCCAGCGCGGCCGCCACGGCCAGCGGCTGCGACGCCGCGACGCCGCCGCGCCGCCCGTAGACCGGCGAGCGCCGGGAACTGAAATCTAGTGTGTGGTCAGACATGGCCGTTCTCCGAACGATTGCAGATTGCAGATTGCAGATTGAAGATTGAACTGTCTATCCGAAAACCCGCTGGGGCCGGTCTCTGACCGTGCCCCTGGCTCGGTCGGAGACCGGCCAGAGCATTTTTTGGGATAGGTTCGAAGATTATCTATGGGCAGCCGAGCGCCTTCGGGCCTCCAATGCATCATCTTTGATCTTCAATCTTTAATCTTCAATCTTCAATCTGTAATCTCAAATGGGTTCACCGCGTGCACGCGCACCTCGTAGCCGCCGTCGGTGAAGACCATGACCGGCTCGAACGCGCGAAACAGGGCCTCGTACTGCGCCAGGGCCGCGGCAGTGTTCACCGGGTCGGCGTAGAAGCGCCGGAACATGCGCTGGCTGAAGACGAGATAGTCATAGCCCTCGGCCACGTACCACTCCGGCGGATGGTCGTTGAGCTTGTAGAAGCCCTGGACGGAGAACTTCTGCGGGTCGATCCAGGGCGAGTATGACTCCACGCCGATGCGCGCGCCGGCCGGCAGGTTGGCGTCGATCCAGATGCGCGCGGTGTCCAGGCCGTCGGGCGTCGTCAGGCGCAGCGCCTCGCGCACGGTCCCGACGAGCGGAACGGCCAGGGTGACGACGACCAGCGCGACGAGCGCGGCCCACTGCCGTCCGGCCGCGAAGGCGCCCTGAGCGGCTGGGCGGCCCGCCTCGGATGGCGGCGCAGCGTCAGCCGAAGGATGCGCCGATTCTGCACAGGGCGCCAGCCCCGCGACGAGCGCGGCCGCCAGCAGCGCCAGCAGCGGTACGAGCGGCAGGGCCGTGCGCTCGAAGTGCACGGCGAACGCGGCGATGGACAGCAGGTAGGCCAGCGCGGTCGCGGCGACCATGATGACGCCCCGCTGCCGGCGATATGCGCCCCACAGCGCGCCCGCGGCCGCCAGCGCCAGCACCGGCCCGTCGGTCCGCCAGAGGTAGGAGACATACCAGGCCAGCGAGCTGCCCGTTACCCCGGCGTGGCCGCCCGTGTAGTGGCGCACGTCGATCAGCGCGCCGTCGAGAAAGGCCCGCGCATCCAGGACGGCATACGGGGTCGTCAGCAGGAAGGTCAGCGCGGCGATGGCCCCGGCCGCGATCCAGCGCCCGTCGCGCAGCCCCGCGCGGCCCGCGGCCAGGAAATGGGCCAGGACGATGACCAGGGCGAAGACTGCGACGTTGTACTTCATGCCGACGGCCAGCCCCAGCGCCGCGCCGGCCAGCACGTAGTCGCGCCAGCGGCCGCGCTGGTAGATCAGGCAGGCCCCGGCCACGGTCAGGGTCGTGAAGAACGTCATCGGCCCGTCCGGGGCCATGAAGCGGTCGTGCGCGACCAGGACGGACGAGACCGCGACCAGCAGCGCGGCGACGGTCGCGGCGAACGCGCGGCCGGTGAGCCGCCGCGCGATGAAGAAGGTCAGCGCCGCAGTGCCGCAGCCGGCCGTGACCGAGAAGAGCCGTCCGCCGAGCAGCAGGCCGGGCAGCGCCAGCCTGCCGGAGCCGCCGATCAGCAGGGTCGGCTCGGCCAGGTCGGCCAGGCTGTGGAACGCGCCCGCTGCCCGCCCCGCCGCATAGTAGGCCAGATAGATGGCCGCATTGATGTAGTAGTAGAGCGACGGGTAGATGAAGTCGTGCGGGTTCGGGTCGCCCGTCTTGACCATCTTCAGGACCGCAAAGATCCAGAAGGGCTCGTCCGGGTGTTCGAGGTAGGGCAGGCCGAACGTGACGGCCCAGAGCCGCAGCGCCAGCGCGACGGCCAGGATGCCCGCGAGCAGCCACAGGTCGCGCGGCGCGCGGGGTGCAACGACGGGGTCGCGGCTCAAGCGGGCCTCATGATGAGGATGGCCGACTGCCGCCCGACATTGTGGAGCGCCACGATCTGTTCGGCCTCGTCGGGCGTGCAGTTCAGCAGCAGCTTGAGCTCGGCGTCGTGTTGGGCCAGGTCGACGTTGACCACGACCGCGGTTACGCGTCCGTCGTCCGCGGCCGGCCGACAGCGCCACACGTCGATGCCGTCGCCGTCGGCCGCGCGGGTGGCGGCCAGATAGCCGTAGTCGAACGGGTAGGTGAACTCAGGGTAGCGCGGGTGGCGGCTGCCGGCCGGCCGGTCGATCACCACCGTGCTGCTGCGCACAAGCTCGTCCAGGCGCTGCCAGAACTCAGCCGCGGTGACGGCCGCGCGGCCAGCGCCGTCAGCCACGTTCCCCCACGATGATATCGGCCAGCCGCCGCTTCGGGACGTGATGGACGCTCCGCGCATCGCGCCAGTATTTGATGTCGCCGTCAGGCCCCACCTCCTCCAGCACGACCGTCTCCGCGGGCACGCCGAGCGCGACGACGTGGCCGATGTCGTAGTCGTCCGGGATGTCCAGGATGGCGCGCACCCTGTCCCGCTCCACCGAGCCGAGGATGCAGCCGCCCAGCCCGTGCTCCACCGCGCCGAGCAGGAGGTTTTGCAGCGCCAGCCCCTCGTCCACGGCCGCGGCCTGGCCGCGCCCCTTCTCGGTCAGGACGATAACATACGCCGCGGGCCGCTCGCCCTCCGCGGGGCCGGGCCAGTCGGCGAGATACCCCGCCCAGGCGAGGCAGGGATAGATGGCCGCGTTCGTGTCCCGGTCGCAGCAGAGGACGTAGCGCAGGGGCTGCTGGTTGCCCGCTGACGGCGCCAGCCGCGCCAGATCCACCAGTTTGTGCAGCGTGTCGAGCGTGACGGGCTCGGATTCACGAAAGCGGCGATAGCTGCGGGTGCGGCATACCAGTTCTGCGATCACGATTCCCTCCTCAAAGCATGACGAGTTCGACTGGCCTTGCGTCGCCAGTCACGTTGAGCCGGACAACCCGCTCAGGATGCTCCGTCTCGCTGATGGGAAGCTTACGGAAGCGCCCTGAGCGGAGGATGCACGCAGTGCGGACGCGCCTTTCGACGCACACCTGCTGCTACCCCGTCGGCTCGTGCAACCCCCGCCACACGCGCTCCGACGTCAGCGGGAACTCGGTGAAACGGACGCGCGTCGCGTCGTAGACCGCCGCGCAGACCGCAGCCGCGGCCGGCAGGTAGGGCATCTCGGCCATGCCGCGCGCGCCCCACGGCCCGTTCGGGTCCGGCACTTCGACGATGACGGGGTCGAGCCGGGCGGGGATGTCGAGCACGGTCGGGATCAGATAGGTGCTGAGCCGGTTCGTGAGCACCTGTCCGTCGCGCGTCCGCCAGTCCTCCATGAGCGCGTAGCCGAGCGCCTGCACCACCGCGCCCTCGATCTGCCCCGTCACCTGCTGCGGGTTGAGCGCCTTGCCCACGTCGTCCGCGCTGATGAACCGCTCCACGTGCACCTCGCCGGTGTCCATGTCCACCGCGACCTGGCACGCCTGCGCGACATAGCCGTAGGCGAAGTTGGGCAGGCCCTGGCCGTCGTGATCCAGCCGGGTGGTCTTCGGCGCGAGAAAGACGTGCTCCGCGGTCGCGGGCCGATCCTCGTTGCGCCACCGCGCCAGCGCGGCCTCGGCTGCCCCACGCACCGCGTTGCCCGCCATATAGGTCAGCCGCGAGGCCGAGGCGCTGCCCGCATCGCCCATGCGCGCGGTGTCGGACGTGACCATGCGCACGCGCTCGAACGGTATGCCGAGCGCCTCCGCGGCGGCCTGCGCCATAACGGTGTGGTGTCCCTGGCCCACGTCCGCGCCCGCGATGTAGACGGTGGCCTCCTCGATCTCCGATTCGCCGCGCAGCTCCACGCGCGCATACGAGTTCTCCTGGTAGCCGAAGCTGAAGCCCACGTTCTTGAACCCCGCGGCAAACCCGATCCCGCGCCGGATCGAAGAAGCAATAGAACGCTGATGACGCTGATGATCATGATTATTATGATTATCAGTTTGATCATAACCATCAGTCTGATCAGCGTCATCAGCGTTCCATTCAGTCTGAGGCCGCTGCCAGTGGCCGGCTACGTCCTGCGTCCAGCCGGCCGCGGTCGCCGCGGCGATGATCGTCTCGGTCAGCCCGACGCCGCCGGGGATGGGCGTGCCCGTCGTCAGCAGCTTCTCGTCGGTCAGCACGTTGCGCAGCCGCAGCTCGACCGGGTCCATGCCGAGCGCCTCGGCCAGCCGATCCATCTGGCTCTCCGCGGCGAAGTGGCCCTGCGGCCCGCCGAACCCGCGAAACGCCGCGCCCGGCACGTTGTTCGTGTAGACGGCGCAGGCGTCCACCGCGACGTGGGGGATCTCGTAAGGCCCGGTGCAGGTGAGCGTCGTGTTGCCCAGCACCTTGTCGCTGGTGTACATGTACGCGCCGCCGTCCGCGACCACGCGCACCTCCGCGGCGGTCAGCCTGCCGTCGCGCCGCGCGCCCCAGCGCGTGTGGATCGTCATCGCGTGGCGCTTGCCGTGGCCGATGATCGACTCCTCGCGCGACCACACGGTCTTGACCGGCCGGCGGACGCCGCGCTGCGCCAGCCGCCAGGCGGCCAGCGCCAGCGTGATCTGGACCGACATATCCTCGCGGCCGCCGAACGCGCCACCGATGGCCGGGTAGATGACGCGCACCTGTTCGACGGGCAGGTCGAGCGCGTGCGCGATGGCCTTGCGATCCGCATGCGTCCACTGGCCCGCGACCTCGACGGTGATGCGGCCGGCCTCGTCGATGTATGCGACGCCCGCCTCCGGCTGGAGATAGGCGTGCTCCTGCACCGGCGTCCGGTAGACGCCCTCGACCACGACATCCGCCGCGCCGAACCCCGCGTTCAGATCGCCCTTGCGGATGCGGTAGCTGTACGCGATGTTGTCGGCGCAGTGCGGGTGCAACTGCGTCGCGCCGGGCTGCATGGCCTGCTCCGGGGCCAGCACGAGCGGCAGATCCTCCCACTCGACGCGGATGAGCCTGAGCGCGGCGCGCGCCTGCGCCTCCGTCTCCGCGATGACGAGCGCGACCTGGTCGCCGACGAAGCGCACGACATCCGCGCCCGCCTTGCCCGACACCGGCCCGACCAGCACCGGCTGATCCTTGATCTGGAGGCCGTATTCGTTGACCGGCACGTCCGCGGCCGTGAGGACCGCGACCACGCCCGCCGCGGCCCCCGCGGCCGCGGTGTCCAGGCCGACGATGCGCGCGTGCGGCCGGCCCGCAAACAGCGTCGCCATGTGGAGCATGCCCGGCCGGCCGATGTCGCCCGGATAGAGCGCGCGGCCCGTGACCTTGGCGGGCGCATCGTTGCGCGGAAGGCTCCGGCCGATGGAGGATTGATTCATAGATAGCCCCGTCCGTTTCGGGCGGTTGAAACCGCTGCTACCTTTACAAAGTCTCCCTGCGGAGACTTTCACATCGAAGCCTGCGAAGGCAGGCCTTGCAATGGTCGCCGTGACCTTAGTCGCCGGGGGGTGAGGCCAACCCGCTGGGACCGGTCTCTGCCCCCCCTGGCTCGGTCGGAGACCGGCCAGAGCAATTCAATGGTCGCCGTGACCTTAGTCGCCGGGGGGTGAGGCCGCGCGATCCACTGCCTCCAGGATCTTGTAATAGCCGGTGCAGCGGCACAGGTTGCCGGTCAGCGCCTCTTTGATCTGGTCGGGCGTCGGATGCGCGACCTCCTCCAGCAGCATCCCCGCGGACATGATCAGCCCCGGCGTGCAGTAGCCGCACTGGACCGCGCCCGCGTCGATGAACGCCTGCTGGAGCGGGTGCAGCGCGGCGTCCGGGGTCAGACCCTCGATCGTGACCACGTCGCAGCCCGCCGCGCGCTCCGCGGGCACGAGACAGCTCATCACCGCGGCGCCGTCCAGCCAGACGGTGCATGCGCCGCACTCGCCCTCCGCGCAGCCCTCCTTTGCGCCGGTCAGCCCCGCGTCCTCGCGCAGCGCGCGCAGCAGCGTCTTGCCGCGCGCGGCCGGCAGCGTGACCGGCCGGCCGTTCAGATTGAAGGTTATGGGGCCTGTGGCCTCTCCGGGCGGCGGCGGATGTGCCGGGCCGCGCTGCGCGCGGCGCAGGAGGACGGGCTGTTCCGGCCAGCCGGCGCGCTCGGTTCCGTCCGCCAACTGTTGCAGCGCGCGGCCCACCAGCACGCGCGCCATGTCGCGGCGGTATTCGGCGCTCCCGCGGATGTCGGAGATGGGGCGGGCCGCGGCGGCGGCCAGCGCCGCGGCCCGGTCGATCGTCTCCTCGTCCAGCGCGCGGCCGGCAAGATATGCCTCCGCCTCCGCGGCGCGTATGATGGTCGGCGCGACCGCGCCCAGCGCGATCCGGGCGCGGCGCACCGTCGCGCCGGCGAAGTCCACGACCGCCGCGACGTTGACGATGCTGATGGCCTGCGCCCGGCGCAGCCCCAGCTTGAGGAAGGTCCCGCGCTCCGTGGGCTTCAGCGCGGGGACGTCTATCCGCACGAGCAGCTCGTCCGGCTGAAGCGCGGTGCGCCGCACGCCCTGGAAGAAGGCGTCGAACGCCAGGGTGCGCTCCCCGCGCGCCCGGCTCGCCAGCGTCACGGTCGCGTCCAGCGCCCAGAGCGGCGTGATCGTGTCGTTTGCCGGGCTGGCCGTCACGAGGTTGCCCGCCACCGTGCCGCGATTGCGGATCTGCGGCGCGCCGACGAGCCAGCATGCCCGCGCCAGCGGGAAGGCGCGCGCGACCGCGTCCGGCGAGGCCACGACCCGGCTGTGGGAGGCGAGCGCGCCGAGCGTCAGGCCATCCGCGCCGCTGTGGATGGCGTCCAGGGCGGCGATCCGTGAGATGTCCACCAACACCTGCTGCGGGCGGACGCCGCGCTCCAGCTCGAGGATCAGGTCGGTGCCGCCCGCGATGACGCGGCAGGCGTCGCCGTAGTGCGCCAGGAGCGCCAGCGCCTCGTCGACGCTCCCCGGCGCGTGATAGCTATGCCACATGCATGCTCCGCAAAGGCGCTATGGGCCGGCGCGCCACCCCATAGCGCGGAATGTCAATAGGCCTGCGGGCCCGGTTCGCCGCCGGCCCGGTGCGTCGCCTCGAAGTCCAGCCGTCGGGCGGCGTCCAGCAGGCTGTCAGCCTCACCGCTGTCGACCATGGCCTGCAAGCTTTCCATCTGCATCAAGGTCAACGTGCCCTGTTCGAGCGCTCGAACCCAGGAGAAAGCTGGCTCGTTCATGTCGAAGCTCCTTTGTTTGGAAGCCCGGCTCCTGGCTGACCAGGACCCTGGCTCTATCCGATCCTTTTCCAGACGGCGGCGGCATGTTGCCGCGCCTCAGTCATGATAGCCGCTTCATCCAGCATCGTCAACCGGCGATCCTGCATCAGGATCTTGCCCGATGCGATGGTGTGCGTGACGTGCGCGCCGTCCGCGCCGAAGATGAGGTGCCAGGGCAGGTTGCCCGGCGTCAGCGGGGTCGGCGGCGCATAGTCCAGGAACACGAGATCTGCGCTTGCGCCCGGCTCGATGACGCCGACCGGGTGCGGAAAGAACTGGCTGGCCAGCCGCGCGTTGGCCGGGTAGGCCATCTGCAACACGACGTCGCCGGGCAGCGTGCGCGGGTCGCCCGTGTTATGCTTGTGCGCGAGATAGGCCGTCTTCATCTCGGCCAGCATGTTGTTCGAGAAGCCGTCGTTGCCCAGCGCGACCGGCACCCCGCGGCCCAGCAGCCCCGGCACATCGGGCAGCCCGACCGCGTTGTTCATGTTCGACCGCGGCTGGTGCGTGACGAACGTCCCGGTCTCGCGCAGGATGTCCTTCTCGTACGCATCCAGGTGGACGCAGTGGACCGCGATGGTGCGCGGGCCGAGGATGCCGAAGCGGTTGAGCCGCTCTACGACGCGCACGCCGTGCTGGCGCAGGCTCTCTTCCTGGTCAGCGCTGCCCTCCGCGACGTGGATGTGGAAGCCGGCGGCGAGGCCCTGCGCCGCGGCGGCGCTGGCCTCCAGCGTCTCGTCGGACAGGGTCAGCGCGGCGTGCAGCCCGAAGGATGCGCCGAGCTGCGGGTGGCGGTCGCGGCGGCAGCGCTTGATGAAGCGGATGTTTTCCGCGATGCCCGCGGCCGCGCCCGCCGGCCCGTTGCGGTCGGTGACCTCGTAGCACAGGCTGGCGCGCAGCCCGGCCTCCAGCACGGCGTCCGCGATGATGTCGAGGCTGCCGTCGATGGCGTTTGGGCTGGCGTGATGGTCGATCAGCGTCGTGCAGCCGTGGCGCACCGCATCCACCAGGCAGACGAGCGCGGAGTAGCGGATGTCGTCCCACAGCAGCGCGCGGTCGAGCTTCCACCACAGCCGCTCGAGGATCTCGACGAAGTTGGTCGCGGGCGCGCCGGGGATCGCCATGCCGCGCGCAAACGCGCCGTAGAAGTGCGTGTGGCCGCAGAGAAAGCCGGGCAGGACCAGCCTGCCGCCCGCGTCCAGCGTCTCCTCGCCCGGCCGCGGGGCCAGCTCCGCGGCCGCGCCGACCTCGCGGATGAGCGCGCCGTCCGTGCGGATCGCGCCGTCGTCGATGCGCCGGTTCGCCTCGCCCAGGGTGAAGATCGTGGCGTTGGTGATGAGCATGACGCCTCCTTCGTTCGCAGTGGGCGCTGAAGCGCCGACTACAGGCCTGCCGCCGTTCGTAGTGGGCGCTTTAGCGCCGCTTTCGCACGCGGGGCGCTGAAGCGCCTACTACAAACCCTTCTTTATAACACCAACCACGGCAGCGACGCGCTCACGCCGTCGAGCACGATGAGCATCTCCGCCGCGTCGCGCAGCGAACGCGCGCCC
>MWBF01000079.1 GCA_002068935.1 Chloroflexi bacterium ADurb.Bin325 | reverse complement strand
CATCGGCTCCCACGTTGCCCGCCATTGCCTGGCCCAGGGCCAGGAGGTTGTGGTGCTGGACGACCTGAGCGGCGGCTTTCGCGACCATGTGCCGGCCGGCGCATGTCTGATCCAGGGCAGCGTGGCTGATTCGCAGTTGGTTCAGCAGCTTTTTGCCGAGCATCAGTTCGATTACGTCTATCACCTGGCCGCCTATGCTGCGGAAGGGCTATCCCATTTCATTCGTCGTTTCAACTACACCAACAACCTCATCGGCAGCATCAATCTGATCAACGAGGCGGTGAAACACGAGGTCAAATGCTTCGTCTTCACCTCCTCCATCGCCGTCTACGGCGTCAACCAACTGCCCATGACCGAGGATCTGACGCCGCGGCCGGAAGACCCCTACGGCGTCGCCAAGTATGCCGTAGAACTAGACCTGCGGGCGGCCCACGAGATGTTCGGTCTCGACTATATCATCTTTCGACCCCACAACGTCTACGGTGAGAACCAGAACATCGGCGACCGCTACCGCAACGTCATCGGCATCTTCATGAACCAGATCATGCAGGACCAGCCCATGACCATCTTCGGCGACGGCAGCCAGACTCGGGCCTTCAGCTACATCGACGATGTGGCGCCGATCATCGCCCGTAGCGTGGATGCGCCGGCAGCCTACAATCAAGTCTTCAACGTCGGCGCCGATCAGCCCTACACCGTGCAACACCTGGCAGAGACGGTAGCCGGCGCTTTTCGCGTTGCGCCTCAGATAAGGTATCTGCCGGCTCGTAACGAAGTACAGCACGCCTATCCCGACCACGGTAAGGCGCGCCGGGTGTTTGGTCAGGACACCGCCGTGTCATTGGGGGAGGGTGTCGCTCGCATGGCTGTCTGGGCCCGACGCGTCGGCGCCCGCGCCAGCCAACCCTTTAGCAACATCGAGATCACGCGTAATCTGCCGCCCAGTTGGCAACCATGACCCAAGAACTCTCTCCTCTCGTCGCCATCGTCATCCTCACCTGGAACCAGCGCGACCTGACCCTGGACTGCCTGGCGTCACTGGCCGAGATGAACTATCCATCTGATCGGTTGCAGATCATCGTCGTCGACAACGGCTCGCGCGACGATACAGTAACCGCTGTCCGTAAACGTTTCTCACATGTCACTGTGCTGGAGAACGGCGACAATCTGGGCTTTGCCGAGGGCAACAACGTCGGCATCCGCCACGCGCTGGCCGGGTCGGCCGAGTACATCATGCTGCTCAACAATGACACGGTGGTGGATGCGCAGATGTTGTCGATCTTGGTTCAGGTACTACACCAACACCCACAGGTGGGTATTGTCGGACCGAAGATGCTCTACTTCGACTCCCCCGGCTCGATTTGGTGTGCTGGCAACCGTATCGACTGGCGCATGGGGGGCAGCGTTCGCCTTCAGGCGGAAGAACCCGATACCACAACTGATCAATCGCCGCGTGCCGTCGACTTCATTACCGCCTGCGGCATCTTGCTGCGACGTCAGGTTATCGAGCAGATTGGTTTGCTTGATCCGCGTTTCTTCATCTACTACGAAGAGACCGATTGGTGTGTACGCGCCAGCCATGCTGGGTGGAACATCGTCTACGTTCCCACTGCTCGTCTTTGGCACAAGGTATCTGCTGCCATGGGGACAACATCTCCAGCTACCGAATACTACATGAATCGCAATGTGCTATTATTCCTTGCCAAGAACCGGCAGGGCGTTGGGAGATGGACATCCATTGGTTTGGCTGCAGGCCGCAATCTTTTGGCGATAGCAGCGTACACCGCCAAGCCCCATGCAGGCCAGCGTACTCCACACCGCAACGCCCGTCTGCTGGCGCTGCGCGATGCGTTGGCGGGTCGCTGGGGCAAGATGGGGCCGGACGTCGCCAGGGTCTGTTATCCCGGGGTACGGTAGTGCAGATGTCGACGGACTTAACTGGAGCCAAGATCATGAGCGTTGAAAATGCCGCATTGTCTCAAACGCTGACCGGGGAAAAGACTCCTACCAAAGCAGGCCGGGCGCCCATCTGGCTGTGGGGCGGCGTAGTGATGGCATTCTTGGCGCGCCTCGCGATTGCCTGGTCGCCGGTAAAAATCAGCTTCGCTCTGTCGGTTCCTGATGATGCCTACTATTATTTCACCATCGCCCGCAATATAGCTGCTGGCGTGGGGGTATCTTTCGACGGCTTGGCCCCAACCAATGGCTTTCATCCCCTCTGGATGCTGGTGAACACGCTTGTATGGCGGCTGGTGGGCGCTTCTCAAACCTTACCGGTTCATATCGCGCTGACCGTTGGAGCGATTTTCGATCTGGTGACGATGGCCGGCATCTGGCGTCTTGCCTCAGCTTTGACCCGGCGATCGTACCTGGCAGGCATAGCGGTGCTTGTCTACGCCTGGAATCCCTACAATCTGGCAGCATCGGTCAATGGTCTTGAAACATCGCTCGGCGCCATGCTGTTTGTGTGGTCGTTAGTCGTCTACTGGCGCTTGCGTCTTGCCAGCCGTGTCACATGGCAAAGTTGGCTAACTATCGGAGGACTCTGGTCGCTGTTACTGCTTGCCCGCACCGACTACCTGATCATCATTTTTCCCTGCGCCATTGACTTAGTGTGGCGACAGCGACGTGATTTGGGCCAGATTTGGGCGGCGACTCTGGGCGCACTCGTCTGGTTGCCCTGGTTGGCGTGGAACAAAGTGACGTTTGGGTCGTTCAGTCAGGTCAGCGGGAAGGCGTACCCGTATTATCTTCAGACGTTGTGGCAAGCCGAAGGTCACACTTTCCAGCAGTGGTTGGTGCAAGAGGCGCGTATGGCCTACGGCATCTTGGCGAATCTGGCTGTGCTATCAGGTTTTGGGAAGGTGATCATCTTGCTCGCTCTGGTTTCCGCGGCGCTCCTGTTGGCTGCATGGGCCAGCAGGGGTAGAACAAGCACCGGTTGCCAATCAGACTGGTCGCAGCTTTCAGGCTTGCTTTGGCCAACCTTGGGGGCGTTGGCGCTGCTCATGATACACGGCCTGATCAGATGGATGTACATACCCTGGTACTTCGTGCCCATGAGCATCTTGACGGTCCTTTGGTTTAGTGCTTTCCTGAGTTGGCTCGATAGTAAAAGGCGCACCTGGGCGCAGGCGCTGGGCGTTGTAGTCATTCTGCTCCAAGTTGGCCAGGTTGCAACAGTCCTACAGAAAGGC
The DNA here is from genome assembly GCA_002068935.1 of Chloroflexi bacterium ADurb.Bin325. Lineage (GTDB taxonomy): Bacteria > Chloroflexota > Anaerolineae > CG2-30-64-16 > CG2-30-64-16 > MWBF01. The sequence continues at coordinate 9,065 of MWBF01000079.1, read as the reverse complement.
GGCATGTGGCCAGAGCAGGCGAGTACCGTTGATTCCTTTATGGCAAGTGTGAGCTGTGAAAAAGAAGAAACCATCGGCATCTCAGATTCTGGATATTATGGCTACTATCTTCCGTGTCGCGTGGTCAATCTGGACGGCGTGGTCAACAACCAGGCGTTTCTTGCGATCAAAGAAAGGCGATTTCGCCGCTATCTCGATGAAATTGGGTTGAACAAGGTTTATCTTAACGATATTATTGCATCGGTCGTTACTTTGAATGAAGGCGCGGTGCCGCTTGCTCCACCTTACTCCACTGAACACTGATACGCGACCTGTGAATATCTTGTTTCTAAGCACCTGGTTCCCCTTCCCACCCGACAACGGCTCCAAGCTGCGCGTCTATCATCTGTTGCGCAGCCTGGCTGAGCGCCACGAGGTGACGCTGCTCTCCTTCGCCTTCGCCACGGCCCGGCCCGACATGCCGGGAGAGCTGGCCGATTGGTGTTCGCAGATCCAGGTGGTTTCGGTCGATCCCTTCCAGGTCAACCGGGCCGGCGCGCTGCGCACCTTCCTCTCGCTGCGACCGGTGGCGTCACGGCCCGTGCCGGCTATGCGCCAACTGACGTCCGATGCGCTGCGTTCTCGACCTTATGCCGCGGTGATTGCCTCCACCGGCATGATGATCGACTACGCCCTCCAGGCGCAGCCCGGGACGGTCAAGGTGCTGGAGGAGCACAACTCGTCAACCCGCTGGATGCAGGAACGCTACGAGCAGCAGTCCAATGCCGTCCAGCGGCTGCGCTGTTGGGTCAGCTGGCAGAAAGCGCGTCGCTACGAGGCCCGATTGTTTCGACGCTTCGATCTGGTCACCATGGTCTCGGAACAAGATCAGAGGGTCAGCCGCAGCCTGCCCGGTTATCCGGGCCGGGTCGAAGTCGTGCCCAACGGCGTCGACTGTGCGCACAACCGCCCTGGCCTGGCCCGGCCGCGGCCCAGCAGCCTGGTCTTCAACGGCAGCCTGACCTACAGCGCCAACTACGACGCGATGCAGTGGTTCCTGGCCCAGGTCTGGCCCCGCATTCGCGCCCAGCTCCCTCAGGCCACGCTGACCATCACCGGCTCCACCCGAGGGGTGGACTTGACGAGACTGGCCCTGGATGATAGTGTGCAACTGACCGGCTTCGTTGAGGACGTGCGCATCCCGGTGGCTGAGGCGGCCGTGGCTATCGCGCCGATCCGCCAGGGCGGCGGCACCCGGCTCAAGATCCTGGAGGCAATGGCGCTGGGCACGCCCGTGGTTGCGACGACGAAGGGCGCCGAGGGGCTGGATGTGGCCGACGATGAGCACCTGCTGTTGGCCGATGATCCTGAAGGGTTCGCCGCGGCCGTGCTGCGCCTGCTGGCCGACGCGGCCCTGGCCGCGCGCCTGACCGCCAACGCCCGCCATCTGGTCGAGCAGCGCTACGACTGGCGACAGATCGGGCAACGATTTACCGCTCTGGTGGAAGATGTCGTCCAGCAATAGGACGCGTCGTGAACACGTCACCCGCCCATTCGTCTGGCTCGTGTCATTCGCGATAAAAGACAGGATCACATGCTGACCTCCCTCCGCAACCGCGCCCAACAGCATAACCCGACCGCCGCCCTGGTTGCCGCGGCCGTGCTGGCGTTGGCCTTCCTGCTGGGCCAGCGCGCCTCGGCGACCTGGCTGGGGCTGCTGATCGCGGGCCTCGGCGCGCCGGTGTTGCTGATCTGGCCCGCGCTGGGCCTCCCCGCGCTCGTCGTGGCCGCGCTCGCTGTGCCCATCGAGTTCGGCACCGGCACCGATGTCAGGCTCAATCCGGCGACCCTCCTGGTTCCTGCGCTGACCGGCGTCTGGCTGCTCAGCATGGTCGCGCGCGGCCGGGTGCAATTCATGTCGAGCCGGGCCAATCGCCCGTTGCTGATCTTCCTCCTCGCGGGCCTCCTCTCGCTCCTGATCGGGATCGCCACGTGGGATCCGACGGTCCCGCGCAGCGGCAATTTCCTGCTGGTCCAGTTGGCCCAGTGGGCCATCTTCGCCTTCTCCGCGCTGGCGTTCTGGCTGACGGCCAATCTCGCGGCCGGGGAGCGCTGGCTGCGCCGGCTGACCGCGACCTTCCTGCTTGTGGGCGGCGGGCTGGCCATCCTGCGCATGACCCCGGGGCTGGGAGGCCTGGTCGCTCCGCTCACCACCGCGGCCTTTGTCCGCGCGCCCTTCTGGGTGCTGCTGGCCGGGGTGGCCGCGGGCCAGTTGCTCTGGAACCGGGGGCTTGCCCTGCCCGCGCGCCTCTACCTGGCGCTCCTGCTGGCCGTGGCCCTGTTCTATGCTTTCGTGAGTCAACAGGAGGCGGCCTCAAACTGGGTGGGCATCGCCGCGACGCTGGGGATGCTTTTCTGGCTGCGCTTCCCGCGGCTGCGTTGGCCGGTCGCCATCGTCATCCTCGTCCTGGTCGTGTTGGGATTGTTGTTTCCCTATATATATGAATTTGCCGGCGGCGACGCCGAATGGGAGGAGAGCGGCGCATCCCGTCTCGTGCTGATCGGCCGCGTGGTCGAAGTCACTATGCGCAATCCCATTACCGGCCTTGGCCCGGCCGCCTATCGTCCCTACGCTAACATGAAGCCGCTGGCCTATGGTCGCGCATACTGGGTCACGCCGCAGATCAACTCGCACAACAACTACGTGGACATCTTCGCACACCAGGGCGTAGTAGGCCTCGGCATCTTCGGGTGGTTTGCCTTCGAGATATTCCGGCTCGGTCGCCGCCTGCATCGCAGGTTCGCGGACGCGCCCGCGGACGGCTTCGCCGCGGGGTACGCCAACGGCGTGCTGGCAACAGCGGCCGCGGCGCTGGTCCTGATGCTGTTCGCCGATTGGATCCTGCCCTTCGTCTACAATATCGGCTTCCCCGGCTTCCAGGCCAGCGTGCTGATGTGGCTGTTTTTAGGCGGGCTGGTCGCCCTCGACAATATGTCGGATTCCGTGTCCCCAGCGTCGCCTACCAACGAGTCCGCTACTGCTGGCTCATAACATGCAACCTGCAACCTGCGACCTCTCCATCGTCATCGTCAACTGGAACACCCGCGACCTGCTCGCATCCTGTCTGGAATCGATCAGGGGTTCCGGCTTCCAGTTTTCTGCCTCCGGCCAGCAATCTTCGACCTCCGATCTTCGATCCGAAATTATCGTGGTGGACAACGCGTCGTCCGACGGCAGCACGACCCTGGTGCGCGAGCGCTTCCCCGGCGTACAACTGATCGAGAACGCCGCAAACGTGGGCTTTGCACGGGCGAACAACCAGGCGATCGCGCTGGCGCAGGGGCGCTACGTGCTCCTGCTCAACAGCGACACCGTGGTGCATCCCGGCGCGCTCGCCGCGCTGGTCGGCTTCATGGACGCGCACCCTGCCGCGGGCGCATGCGGCCCGCGGCTGCTCAACGCCGACGGCACGCTCCAGCCCGCCGCGCATCCGATGCTGACCCCCGGCCGCGAGCTGTGGCGACTGCTCTTCCTGGAGCGGCTCTACCCTCGCGCGACCTATCCGATGCACCGCTGGGATACCGTGACCCCGCGCCGCGTAGAGGTCATCAAGGGCGCATGCCTGCTGTTGCGCCGCGCCGCGCTCGATCAGATCGGCTTGCTCGACGAGAGCTACTTTATGTACACCGAGGAGGTCGATCTCTGCTATCGATTGGCAGAGGCCGGCTGGGAGCTCTGGTACGTGCCGATCGCCGAGATAGTTCACTTCGGCGGCTCCAGCACGCGCCAGGCGCACGAGGATATGTACGTGCAGCTCTATCGCTCCAAGATCCAGTTCTATCGTAAGTTCGGCGGCGAGCAGCGCGTTGCACAGTTCAAACGCGGCCTTCGCCTTGCCTACGCCCCCCGCTGGGCCGCGGCCGCGCTGGTCGGCCGCCTCTCGCCATCCCTGGCCCGGCAGGCGCGCACCTTCCGCCGCCTGCTGGCCGCGCTGCCGGAGATGTAAGCCCATGTCGCACAACCTGCAACCTGTCGCCGCGCCCAGGACGCCCGCCGCCCGCCGATGGCTCGGCGCCATCCTCGTCCTCTCCGTCCTGCTGCGCATCGGCGTCGCGATCTACCTGGGCGACGACATCAGCGACATCCGCGGGGGCACCCACGACCAGATCTCCTACGATGCGCTGGCCCAGCGCGTGGCGGCCGGCCACGGCTTCTCCTTCGGCGCCGACTGGTGGCCCGGCGTGGCCGCAAACCAGCCCACCGCGTTCTGGTCCTACCTGTACACGCTCTGTCTGGCCGGCGTCTACACCCTGTTCGGCCACAGCATCCTGGCCGCGCGGCTGATCCAGGCGACGCTGGTCGGCCTCAGCATGCCCTGGCTGACCTGGCGCATCGGCAGGCGCATCTTCGGCGTCCGGCCGGCCTTGATCGCCGCGGCCATCAGCGCCGTCTATCTCTACTTCATCACCTACGCGGCCTCGCTGATGACCGAGGCGCTCTATATCGTCGGCATCCTGTGGACGATCGACGCAAGCATGCGGCTGGCCGAGGCGCTGGACGATGCCCGGTCGTCAGTGGGCTGGCGGCTCCGCCTGGGCCTGGAGCTGGGGCTGGCCATGGGGCTCACCCTCCTGCTGCGCCAGGTGATCGGCGTATTCCTGGTCGCGCTGGCGGGGTGGTTTTTCTGGCTCGCCTGGCGGCGGGGCTGGCTGCGCCGCGCGTTGGGGCCGCTGGCCGTGGCCGCGCTGCTGATGGGGCTGCTGCTCGCGCCCTTTATCGTGCGCAACTACCGCCTGTTCGGCGTGGTCGGCATGCCCAACACCAACGTTGGCATCAACTTCTTCTGGGCCAACCATCCGATCTACGGCACGCAGTTCGAGGCCGTGCTCTCGCCCGAGCACGGGGTCTCCTACCAGGAGTTGATCCCGCCGGAGCTGCGCGGGCTGAACGACGCACTGCTCGACCGCGCGCTGCTGCGCCGCGGGGTGCAGTTCGTGCTGGATGATCCGGGCCGCTACCTGCTGCTCTGCCTGAGCCGCATCCCCATCTACTTTCAGTTCTGGCCGACGCCGCGTTCCTCGCTCCTCAGCAACGTCAGCCGGCTGCTCAGCTTCGGCCTCTTCCTGCCCTTCATGCTCTACGGCCTGATCCTGGCCATCCGGGACATGCGGCCGGCCGGCCGGCTGCATCGCGCCGCGCCGACGGACCGCCCCGACCTGCGTGCGGCCTTCCTGGGCCTGACGCTGCTCTTCATGGCAATCTACGCCGCGGTGCACCTGGCCTCATGGGCCAACGTGCGCTACCGCCTGCCGGTGGACGCGGCCTGGCTCCTGTTCGCAGGCTACGGCATGGACGACCTTGTGCGTCGGGTCAGAGACCGTAGCGGACGCCTCAGCCTCTTCGGTTCGTAGTAGGCGCTTCAGCGCCTTCGGTTCGCGGTGGATGCGCCGAAGCGCCTGCTACAAGCCTGACGTGCTCCGTTCGTTGTAAGCGCTGAAGTACGTCGCCGCCCGGTCTGTCCATCCGCAGACAGACTCGCTCAGCAGCCTTCGCTTGCAGCCCGCCGTCAATTATGCTATAACAGACCTACCTCCGCAACCGAAAGCGAAATATGGAACTCAAAGAGTATTTCGGCCCTCTGCGTAAATGGTGGTGGCTTGTCGTCGCGGCAACGGTAATCGCGACCCTGTCCAGCTACCTTGCCACGCGACAGCAACCGTTCGACTACGCGGCCAAGGTCACCCTGCTGGTCGGCCGCTCCATCCAGAGCACCAACCCCCAGGACTACGAAATCAACGCCAGCCAGCAGCTCGGCCAGACCTACGCCAGCCTCGCCAGCACCCAGCCCATCCGCAAGGGCGCGATGGCCGCGCTCGGCCTCACCTGGCTGCCCGACTACACCGCCGCGATGGTCGGCAACACCCAGCTCCTGACGATCCGGGTGATCGACACCGACCCCCTCCGCGCGCAGGCCGTGGCCAACGAGATCGCAAACCAGTTGATCCTGCAGACCCCCACCGAGGATCGCGACCTGCAACAGCGCCGCGAGTACATCAACCGCGAGCTCGCCGAGATCGAGCAGGCCATGGACGCGACCAAGGCCGAGATCGCCAGGCTCCGGGAGGATCTCGCAGGCATGTTCAGCGCCCGCCAGATCGCGGACACGCAGAACAAGATCGCGGGCCTCGAACAGAAGCTCACCTCCTATCGCAACACCTATCTGACCTCGCTCAACCTGGTCCAGGGCGGGGTCAACACCCTCCAGATCGTCGAGCCGGCCGAGCTGCCGACCGCGCCGGTCGGGCCCAACAAGGGCATGACGATCCTGCTCGCCGCGGCCATTGGCTTCCTGCTCGCCGCGGGCGCGGCATACGGGCTGGAGTACCTGGACGACACGATCAAGCATCCCGACGACATCCACAAGACCTTCGACCTGACCACGCTCGGCGCAGTGCCGGCCATCAAGCCGACGACCGACGGCGACATGTTCGTCTTCTCGGCCGAGGGCCAGTCCGCTGCGGTCGAGGCCTATCGCGTGCTGCGCACCAATCTCCAGTTTGCCGCCGTCGGCCGGCCCCTGCGCGCCTTGATGATCACCAGCCCCGCGCCGTCAGAGGGCAAGACGCTCACCGCGAGCAACCTGGCCGCCGCGCTGGCCCAGGCCGGCAAACGGGTCATCCTGGTGGATGCGGATCTGCACCGCCCGCGGCTCCACCGGCTGTTCAAGCTGCGCAACAACATCGGGCTCACCTCCGCGCTGCTGGAGGACGCGCCCGACCTCGACGCCCTGCTCCAGCCGGCCGCGCTGCCCGGCCTGAGCGTGCTGACCTCCGGCCCGCTGCCGCCGAACCCCGCCGAGCTGCTGGGGGCTGCCGCGATGCACAAGCTGGCCGAGCGCCTGAAGGCGCGCGCGGACATGGTCATCTTCGACACGCCCCCCGTCATGGTCCTCGCCGACGCGGCCGTGCTCGGCAGCCAGGTGGATGGCGTGCTCATGGTCTTCACCGCAGGCGCGACCCGCCGCGAGATGGCCCGCCAGGCCATCGCCGCGCTCCAGCAGGTCAATGCGCGCATCGTCGGCGCGCTGCTCAACCGCGTGCCGGCCCGCGCCGGCGGCTACTACTACTATTACTACTATGACCGCTACGGCAGCCGTTACGGCGATCGTCACAACCACGACGGCGATGGGGCAGGAGACGCGGCCGGCAGTCGCTCGAACGACCGTAGGTCGCCGGTTCGCCTCAAGGAGCGTCTGCGCCGTCATCCTGCGCCGGCCAGGGAGTCGTGACGCTCTATACCCTTCGACGCCACGCACTATAATGCCACTCCGAATGCTTCCTGACGACTATCGTTGCTCCCCGGTTCTCGAATTCTCAAATTCTGGATAATTTGACACCCACAACGTTCCGTATTATATTAAACTGGATCGCCCTGCAGCGCCGCCGGGTCGCAGTCAATGAAGCGTGCATGACCGTCCACGCCGCTTCCGTTTCCCGCTATCTTGAACGTCATATTTATGGGCTATCGTAATAAGGAGATATCTTATGAACGAAGCACCCGCATTGCAAGACGCCACGATTCGACCGCAGGAGAGAAAGGTGTGGGAGCCGCCGGCCATCGTTCTGGAGCGCTCGCTGCTGGTCTCCGCGCAGGACCCTGTGCCCGGCGAACGTCGCGCGGCGCGCACGCGGCTCAACGGGCTGATCGGCCCGTTGAGCGCTTCCGGGGGAGGGGGGCAGTGCCTCTAGACCGCGCGGTGCGGTCGCGGGTTGAGGGCACATTAAGATGAAGGTCTGGCGTCCCGGCGATAGGCGGCCCTTTACACGCCCGACCGGCTCGCTGCGCGGGCTGCTCGGCTGGCTGCTGCTCGTCTCCCTGTTGGTGCAGGTCCAGCCCATCGCGGCCCAGACGCGCGCGGCCGAGCCGATCTCCCTGCGGGTGCAGACGCCGGCCTACCAGCTCGACGCGCAGGGGATCCACGCGCCGGGCTACGGCCGCGACGATCGGCCTGGCGCGCCCGCGCTGCCGGTCTGGACCACGCTGCTCGAGCTGCCGCCGGAGGGGGAGTGGCAGGTAAGCTATCGCTCGCCCGACGCACACTGGCTGGCGCAGACGCTGGACATCCCGGCCGCGCCGTGGCCCGAGCTGGCGTCGCCCGGCCCATCGGGATGGACGGCTGAGGCCGACCTGTCGACCTTCGTGCCGACGACCGATCGGCCCGACCCCGCGATCTACGGCCGAAACGACCTCTATCCGGAGTCGCCGGTGCAGCCCGGGACGGCGCAGTGGCAGCGCGGCCGCCGGCTGCTGCCCATCCGCGTCTTCCCCTTCCAGTACAACCCTGTCACCCATCGAATTTTCTATCATCCCGACATCACCATCAGCCTTCGCATGGTCGCCGGGACAGCGGAGGCGCAGCCTGCGGCAGCGGCGAGGCCGGCCGTCAACCCGGCCGCCGGCAGCGCGGGCGCGCTGCGGATTCGCACGGACGATCGCGGCCTCTATCGTCTGACCTATGACGACCTGCTGGCGGCCGGCGTGCCGCTGGAGGGCGTGGACCCGGCCAGCTTCGCCGTCTCCTATCTGGGCCAGCTGGTGGCCATCGAGCTGGTCGACGACGGGGACGCCAGCTTCGAGCCGGGCGAACTGGTGATCTTTTACGCCCAACCCTACGAGGGGCGTTACGAACGGGACAACGTCTACTGGTTCACCTACGGCGGCGCGCCGGGGCTGCGCATGGCCGGCCGCGCGGTGACCCCCACGGGCAGCGAGCCGTTGGTCACCGCGATCACCCGCACCCTGCACGTGGAGGTGGACGCCGAGTACCGCAGCGACTTCCCCCGGCCGCAGGACGCCGACCACTGGTTCGACAGGCCGCTCAGCCCCGACGACCTGGCCGGGACCTCCACGCTGACGCGCACCTACACCCTGCCGGTGGTCGATCCGCTGCCCGGCGGCGCGGCGCGCATCCAGGCCGCGCTGCACGGCGGCATCAACCGGCCGGCCGACCCGGACAAGTCCATCGCCATCACGCTCAACAGCCACCCGGTCGCGCTGCACCAGTGGGAGGGGCTGACTTATTATG